>DASTTD010000191.1:0-10149 GCA_035760325.1 Gemmatimonadaceae bacterium | reverse complement strand
GGATACGGCGGACTACGTCACACTCCGCGCGCTTCCCACAAGGTGAGGGTCATTTTCGCCGGGGGCGGAACAGGGGGCCACCTCTATCCCGGACTCGCGATAGCGCGGGCAATCGTGCAGGCCGATTCCCGGGTGGAGCCTTTTTTCGTCGGAGCCCGGCGGGGGATAGAGCGTGACGTACTGCCACAGGTGGGATTTCCGTTCGAGCTGCTCGATCTGCACCCATTGTATCGCTCGAGACCGTGGGAAAACTGGAAAACGCTGCGCGGCGCGGTGACCGCATGGAACAGCATTCACGCTGAAGTGGTCAGCGAAGCGCCGGCGTGCGTGGTTGGCACCGGCGGTTACGCAGCGGGCATGGCCCTCGGCTATGCCGCCTATCACGCGATTCCGATAGTCCTTCAGGAGCAAAACACGTATCCCGGCTTGACCGCTCGTTTCTTCAGCCGCTACGCCTCCCAGGTCCACCTCGGCTTTCCCGAAGCACGCAAGCGCCTCTGGGCATCGAGACGCACCCGGGTCTACGACTCAGGAAACCCGATCGAGCCACCCCCGGCTGATGCCTTCGCCAAGGCCCCCGCCCGCGTCAAGTGGGGATTTCCGGCGGCGGGCGGGAACGTCCTTCTCATCTATGGCGGGAGCCAGGGCTCAGAGGCGATCAACGACGCGGTGGCCGCCTGGGTCAAAACCGGGTTACCGCCCGACCTGTACGTCATCTGGGCTACCGGCCGGGCAAACTACGAGAAGCTCGCACCGCTGGAGACCGACCGCGTAAAGGTTCGCGCGTACATCGCCCCGATTTCCGACGCATATCGAGCGGCTGATCTCGCCCTTTCGCGCGCCGGTGCCATGGCTACTGCCGAGCTTTGTGCATGGGGGATTCCCGTAATCGTAGTCCCGCTTCCGACGGCGGCAGCCGATCATCAAACGGCAAACGCAAGGGCTCTGGAGAGCGCTGGAGCCGCGCGCGTGATACTTCAGCGCGACCTTTCCGCCGAAGCTTTATCGACGACCGTGGGCGCGCTGCTTCGCGATTCCGCATCCCTGGAAAACATGAAGCGAAAAGCACTGGAAAGAGCTAGACCAACCGCGGCCGCTGATATTGCCCGCCATATACTTACCTTAATTGATCTCAAGTAGGTTCGACGCAGAGCGGGCGATTGGCTGCATCGCATTGCGGGGAGCTCGAGCCCCAACGAATCCAGTGGGCGGATGTCGCTGATCGATAGCGCCGACGAGCGCGCGATTCACTTCGTCGGAATAGCCGGCGCGGGGATGCGGGCCCTCGCCGAGCTGCTCGCCAGGCGGGGGGTACGGGTCACCGGGTGCGATGCTAATCCGGGTCCCACCGCCGATCTCGAGGCGCTCGGAATCCGCGTGACGAATGGTCATCACCCCGACCACCTGAGCGACGTGCGGGAGCTGGTCGTGACGTCGGCGATGTCCCGCCAGCATCCTGAGCTGGTTCGGGCTCGAGAGCTGGGAATTCCCGTCACCCGGAGAGCCGAGGCACTCGGGCAGGCGGTGTCCGGCGGCACTCTGGTGGGCATCGCCGGAACGCACGGGAAAACCACGACCACCGTTATGACGACTTCCGCGCTCGCCGCCGCAGGGCTGAGGCCGACCGGAATCGCCGGAGGGCGCGTAGCCGGATGGGGAGGGAACCTGCGCTATGAGTCGGACGAACTGTTCGTCGTCGAGGCCGACGAGTACGACCGGTCGTTCCTGGCTCTGTATCCCACGGTGGCCGTCGTCACGAACATGGAGGCGGACCACCTCGACATCTATCAGGACCTGGATGACATCCGGGAAACGTTCGCGCGGTTCGTTCGGCCGGCGCGAACGATCGTCCTGTGCGCCGACGACGCAGGCACTCAGAGCCTGCCGCTCCCTCCGAGCGCGGAGGTCATGCGCTACGGCCTGGCCTCGCCAGACGCGAGGCTCGTCGCAACGGATCTTCGCGCATCGGGGCAATCGACCTCGTTTTCGGTTTCCTACGACGGAAGCGAAATCGGCCAGCTGACTCTGCGCGTGCCGGGATCGCACAACGTACAAAACGCCCTGGCGGCGATCGGCACCGGGCTCGCGCTCGGAATGACACTCGATGCGATGCGAGACGGGTTGAGTACCTTCGGTGGCGTAGAGCGGCGGTTCCAGCATCTGTCCGATGTCCACGGAGTGACGATCATCGACGACTATGCGCATCACCCAACCGAGATTGCCGCGACTTTGCAGGCGGCGCGCGCATCATATCCGGGACGCCGGGTGATAGCGGCCTTCCAGCCTCACCTGTTCTCGCGCACCCGCGATTTCTGCGAGCAATTCGCCGAAGCGCTGTCGTATGCCGACGAAGTCCTGCTTGCTGATATCTATCCCGCTCGCGAGCAGCCGATGCCGGGAGTTACTTCAGAGCTTATCGCCGCTCCCCTTCGCCGGGCCGGTCGCCCGGTGAGCTGGCAAGGGCCACGCTCGCAGCTCGCGGAGGCGCTCGCGGAGACCGTTGCGGAAGGAGATGTCGTGATCACGATCGGCGCGGGAGACATCACGAAGACGGGCCCTGAGCTCGAGGAACGACTTCTCGGCCGCGAGCGGTGAGCGAAAGTCGTTTTTCGCGCCCCGGCTGGAGAATCCTCGGAATTCTCCTGTTGCTTGGGCTGGTCATGGCCGCGGCGTGGGGGACTCGCACCGGGGCGAGGAAGATGGCGTTCTTCAGAGTCCGCGCGGTCGAAGTGAAGGGAGCACGATACCTTGCGCCGGACGAGATCGTGGCTCGCCTTCGAGTCGACACCCTCGCTTCGTTGTGGGACGACATCGAGCCGCTGCGTCGAAGGCTGCAGGGCCATCCGCAGATTTCCAGCGTCGCGATCAGTCGCAGGATGCCAGGCACACTCGTAGTGACTGTCGAGGAAAACCTTCCAGTCGCGCTCGTCGCGAGTCCGAAGGGCCTGCTTCCGTACGACTCCCTCGGCAAGGCTCTGCCGATCGATCCAACCCGTCGGTCGCTCGACCTGCCCCTTGTTGCGACTGGCGATCCAGTTCTTCTTAAGCTCGTTGGCGCAATCCGGGCTCAGGAGCCGGAGCTGTTTGCGCGGGTCGAGGAAGTGCGGCGGACCGGAAGACAGGAGATTGAGCTGACGCTGGCTGGCATCATGACTCAACCTGAAACTGGAACGGATACCGTGGCCCCCGTGCGCACTCCGAACCTGCGCGTGCGCGCGCTAACAGGACTGTCAGTGACGAGGCTTGCCGATATCTTTCCGGTCGAGAGCGATCTGGCGCGGCGACACCTGCGCGCGGAAGAGCTCGACCTACGTTACCGCGATCAGGTGATCGCAAGGCTGCAATGAATCCCGAACGAATAATCGCCGGTCTGGACATCGGTTCCGCGAAGACCACCGCCGTCATCGCCGAGGCTGTGGGGAACGGGCGGGGCGTACCCACGCTCAGGATCCTCGGCGTGGGCCAGGCGCGGACGACCGGGCTCAGGCGCGGAATCGTCTCGGACATCGAAGAGACGACGCGGTCGATAAAGAAGGCGATCGAGGATGCGGAGCGAATGGCGGGGATCAAGATCGACACGATCTACGCCGGAATTGCCGGAGAACACGTTCGCGCGATGACGAGCACCGGCATCGTCGCCGTCAACGGTGAAGAGATCTCCAAAGCCGACGTCGACCGCGCCAATGAAGTTGCCCGCGCCCAGCCGGTGCCCCAGGACCGCGAGCTGCTGCACGCGATTCCGCAGGAATACTCCGTCGACAAGAACCAGGGGATCCGCGATCCGATCGGGATGATAGGTACGCGCCTGGAGACGGAGATGTATCTAGTGACCATCGGCAGCTCGCCGGCGATGAACCTGCGGAAGTCGGTCGAGCGCGCGGGATACCACGTGCGCGAGCTCGTGCTCGAGCCGCTTGCGAGCTCGCTGAGCGTTCTCACCGAGGACGAGAAGGAGCTGGGCGTCGTCCTCATCGAGATGGGAGCCGGTACCACCGACATGGCGGTATTCCACGAGGGGAAGATCCGGCATCTCGGCACGATCAATTACGGCGGAAACAACGTCACGAGCGACATCGTGCAGGGAATCGGAGTCACGCAGGCCGACGCCGAGAGACTGAAGGAAAAGTACGGCTGCGCGTACGAGCCTCTCGTCGATCCGCAGGACGTGATCAAGCTCCCCAGCACCGTAGCGCAGGGCGAGCGCCACATTCCGCGCGAAGTTCTCGCGCACATCATCCACCAGCGGATGGACGAGATCTTCTATCTCGTGCAGGCCGAGATCGAGCGCGCGGGATTTGCGCAGCGCCTTCGCGGCGGGGCAGTGGTGACCGGCGGAGCGGCGGCGATGCAGGGCGTCGCCGAGCTGGCTGCCGATGTTTTCGGGACAGGAGTAAGGATCGGCTCGCCGGCCGAGAACATCGGCGGCCTTAGTGACTCGGTCGATGCGCCGCGCTACGCGACAGTCGTGGGCCTCGCCCTCTACGGAGCGAATCGTGCCGCCGCAAACTTCTCGGCGACGAGCAAGCACAAGGCACTCACGGGCGCCGGGGTCGAGCGCGTTGCCAGAAGAGTGAAGACCTGGTTGGAGGATTTCTTTTAGCCGCGAGCTTGGTGCGGCACTGAGTCGTCCGCTTCTGGATCTTCGCGCGGGAAGGTGGGAGGGGATCGGTGCTTCGGCGGCCCCGCGCTTACACGCTGCGAGCCTCGCCCGGTTTGCTCGTACCGTGCATCGTGGGCTGATAGTGTGTCTCGACTCGAAGGATTGGTGTCGGCGAGTCTCTTGCTACGCGCGAGGCCGCCTGCGCACCGATCCCCTCCCACCTTCTCCCGATGATCGTGAGGCGGGTCTATTCAGTGCGGCAGACGCACGCGACTACAAGCAATCCTTAGCGTCCTTGCACTGGCGCGCACTCCCGCCATTTACGCGCGGCCAACGCGCGCTTGCGCGCGCGGCGCTCCGCGCCGCATCGCCAGGAGCGAAACAGTCATTTTCACACCCAAGTCTGCGTTTCTCTGCGAAGGTTATCCGTGGGCGGGTGAGCGAGCCGTCGACCCATAATCCCCGTGGTCGGGGAGACGGGGGTATCCTCGTAGGCGGCTTTGCGAGCGACAAGGAGACCCAGCGACCTCCCCGCGGAGCGGGCGGTCGCGTGCTTTGGGGCTCCGCCCGAGCGAGCGTAGCCGCCGTAGAGGATATCCCCGCCTCCCCACACACAGAGATCCAGAAGCGACAACTCGCCCACACGCGCACTATGAAAAAATCATAAAAGAGATCGTGGGAAACGGAGTGTGGATAACTGACTTGACGCGGGTTGTACTTTTTTTGACCTCCGTTCGTCTTTGCCTATGGTACGAATCGAGTAACGGGCATATACTTGCCCGAGATTTTTTTCCACAACTATCGCGGTACCGGAGTTTCCCACCCGATGATATTCGAATTCGAGGAGAGCCAGTCACAGAACGCCCGGATGAAGGTGGTGGGCGTTGGTGGCGGGGGCGGAAACGCCGTCAACCGAATGATCGAGGAACACCTCGAAGGTGTCGAGTTCATCTCGGTCAATACTGACGCTCAGGCGCTCCTCAATTCCAAGTCCGACGTCAAAATCCAGATAGGAAAAAAGCTCACGCGAGGACTGGGAGCGGGCGCCCGCCCCGAGATCGGCAAGCAGGCGATCGACGAGAGCAGGGAAGAAGTCGCGCGCGTGATGTCCAATGCCGACCTCGTCTTCGTCACCTGCGGGATGGGCGGTGGCACCGGGACTGGCGCGGCCCCCGTCCTTTGCGAGCTCGCCCGGGCAGCCGGAGCCCTGACGGTTGGCATCGTCACCAAGCCGTTCCTGTTCGAAGGCCGCAAGCGCATGAGGCAGGCGGAGCTGGGAATCGCCGAGATGAAGAAGCACGTCGATACGATGATCGTCGTACCCAACGAGCGCCTTCTCGCCGTCGTCGGGAAGGGAATCCCTTTCCAGGACGCTCTGAAAAAAGCCGACGAAGTCCTCCTTCACGCGACCCAGGGAATCTCCTCCCTGATCAGCGTCACCGGTCTCGTGAACGTCGATTTCGCCGACGTCCGGACCGTAATGCAGGAAGGCGGCTCCGCCTTGATGGGGACCGGCATCGGACGCGGTGAAAACCGCGCGATCGAAGCCGCTCAGCAGGCCATCGCCAGCCCCCTGCTCGACAATGTGTCGGTCTCGGGCGCCACCGGCGTACTGGTGAACATCACCGGGGGCGCCGATCTCACCCTTGGCGAGGTCCATCAGATCAACGAGATCATCCATGACGCCGTGGGAGAGGACGCCGAAATCATCTTCGGCGCCGTCCATGAACCGGCCATGCAGGGCGAGATCCGGGTTACCGTCATAGCTACGGGCTTCGACCGCCCTTCTTCGCAGGCCGTTCCGGTCCCGCCTCCGCAGGTGGGTGGCCCGTCTCAGGTGGTCAGGGGATCGCCCGTCATCCCCCTCCGTCCTCCCCGGTCAAATGGGGTTGGAAGACCTGCTCAAGGGGAGATTCCCAGGCGCAATACACCTACGTCGAATCCGGTGACTTTAGAGCGGGATAAATCGTCCCCAGAACAGGACCTCTCCGACATGGAGATTCCGACATTCATTCGGAGACAAATGGATTGAGGCCGGCAAGCGTAAGACCAGTGAGTTATGGCGTCGTGGCGGCCCTTGCTGTGGCCGCCATTTGGTTTGTTCCGCCCCTCGAAAAGAAGGCTGTTTTTGTGCTCGAGCCTGTGACGGTGACCCGGCCGGGTCTCGAGCCCGCTGATTTCGAGCTCAGTCCCCTTACTATCCAGGCCTCCAACACCGAGCTGGTCGACACCCTCGCCATTGCCGGTGTGATCCGCTCCAGCCTCTACAATGCGCTGAACGAGAGCGGCGTCGGTGTTCTTCCCCCATCCGCCCGGCACAAGCTCGCCTGGTCGCTCGCCGACATCTTCGAGTACAGGGTGGATATGAGCCGGGATCTTTCCCATGGCGACAAGTTCCACGTTCTCGTCGAACGGCTTCAGAAGCCGAACGGCGCGATCATCGTCAATAAGGTCCTGGGGGCGCGGTTGGCGCTCGGACGCAGCAACAACGAGCTCGAAGCGATCGCCTTCGATACGCGCGCCGGAGGCCCGAAGTATTTCGACGCCAGCGGCAGGTCGCTTCAGGCGGCGTTCCTCCGCGCTCCCGTCGCATTCCGCCGCATCAGCAGCATGTTCGGCCGCCGTCGCCATCCGATCTTCGGCACCTGGCGCAAGCACACCGGAACGGACTACGCCGCGGCCATGGGAACTCCGATCCGCGCGATTGGCGATGGAGTCGTGATCTTCGCCGGGCGGCGCGGCGGTTACGGAAACGCCGTCGACATCCGGCACGCGAACGGCATGGTGAGCCGCTATGGCCACATGAGGAATTTCGCCGCCGGAACGAGAGTGGGCGCACGCGTTATCATGGGGAAAACCATCGGCTACGTCGGCATGACCGGATACGCGACCGGTCCGCACCTTCATTTCGAGATTCTGGTTCGAGGCGTACAGCGCGACCCGAGGCTGGCGCTCAGCAACAACACCGGCGATCCGGTGCCTTCGTCCGAGCGCCCGCTCTTCGCGAAGATGAGAAATCAGACGCTCGCGAGCCTCAGCCAGGCGCGCATCGCAAACGCCGAGTAGTACGCGCCTCCAGCTCGCAGCACTTATTATGAACCCGGACCTCTGAGTCCGGGTTTTTTTTTGACACTGGTGCGTCCGGAGAGAAATGAACGGCAGGATATTGAAGCGCGCGGGCGATCTCCCTGCTCCGACGTTGTGGGGAAGGATCAGGGATGTCGCCCTCACCGATGTCGGCGCCATCGCGCGCGCGGGCACGATTCAGGGATCCCTCGAGCAGCTCGAGGAGATATTGCTCGAAGCGGACTTCGGCGTCACCGCTACAATGCGACTGGTTGCGGAGATAGAGTCACGCGCGAAACGCGGACTCGTCAGGACCGGGGAAGAGTTCAAAGCGGCGCTAAGCGCGGCGATCGAGCAATCACTCACATCCGGCAACAGTAATCCGCGGATTCTCAAGGCTGCCTCTCCGCCAACCGTCGTTCTGGTCGTCGGGATCAACGGCGCCGGCAAAACCACCTTCATCGGGAAGTTTTCCGATCTCCTCGCGGCGAACAGGATGACGGTCCTCGTCGGGGCGGCGGATACGTTCCGCGCTGGCGCGATCGATCAGCTCAGGGTCTGGGCCGAGCGCGCGGGCGCTGATTTCGTCGGGGGGAAGCCCGGCACCGACCCGGCGTCGGTCGCTTTTGATGCGGTCGATGCGGGCGTCGCCCGCGGCGTCGACGTCGTCGTCGTCGACACCGCCGGACGGCTTCACACCAGCGGGTCTCTCATGGACGAGATGAAGAAGATCAACCGGGTAATCGGAAAGCGCCTGCCCGGCGCGCCGCACGAGACATTGCTCGTGCTCGATGGAACGATTGGTCAGAACGCCATCGCGCAGGCCAAGACGTTCGCTGAAGCGATTCCTCTGACCGGCCTGGTCGTTACGAAGATCGATGGAACGGCAAAGGGCGGGATAGTGCTGGCGGTTCATGAAGCGCTCGACATCCCGGTGAAATTCATTGGAGTGGGCGAGAAGGCGACCGACCTCGTCGCGTTCGACCCTGCGGCGTTCGCGCGCGAGGTTCTCGAGGAGTAATGGATTCCGCGCGGGAAGGGCGCGCCGGCAGGATCTATCTCGACATGCCCGTCAACTACCTCAAGGGCGTCGGCCCGTCACGGGCAGAGTCGCTGCGGCGGCTCGGGATCATCACCGCGCGGGATCTGCTCTTCCACATTCCGCGCCGCTACGAGGACGCCAGCACCATCACACCGATCGCATCTCTCGAGACCGGGATGGACGGCACGATCATCGGCCGCGTGATATCCAAGGGCATCATCCCCACCCGCAAAGGACTGCGGATCTTCCAGGCGGTTCTCAAGGACGACTCGGGGATGATCGAGGCGTCGTGGCCGGGGCAGCCGTTTCTCGATCGCACGATCGAAAAGGGCGACATCATGCTCCTCACCGGTACCGTAAGGTTCTTCCACGGCCGGCAGCTTCAGCCCCGGGAGCACATTCACCTGGGGAAGGATGACGACGGAGTGAAAGGGGGGAAGGTGCTGGCGGTCTATCCGGCCACCGAGGGAATGTCGTTCAGGATCATCCGGAGCATCATCGATACCCACCTCGATGCTCTGCTTCGTTTGGTGGAGGAATATCTCCCGTCCGACGTCCTTGGCATAGCCGGGGTTCCGCCCCTCCGCGAAGCGCTCGCGATGGTTCATCGTCCGCAGTCGATCGAAGAGGGCACGCGCGGGCGGTCGCGTCTGGCATTCGAGGAGCTCCTCTTCGTCCACATCCTTCATCGCCGCGCGAATGCGCTCGTCAGAGAGCGCCGGATCGGCATCGCCTTCACCAACAGGCGGAAGCTCACGACCGCCCTCAAGACGGCGCTGCCGTTCACCCTCACGAATGCGCAGACGACCGCCATCAGGGAGATAGTCGAGGACATGTGCAGCGACCGCAAAATGCACCGGCTGCTCCAGGGCGACGTCGGCAGCGGAAAAACGATCGTCGCGCTGTTCGCGGCGCTGCTCGCCATCGAGAACGGGTATCAGGCCGCGGTGATGGCGCCGACGGAGCTGCTGGCGGAGCAGCATGCGCGCACTTTCACCAAGCTCCTCGAGCCGCTGGGCATCGAGCCCGTTCTCGTAACGGGGAGCGTCGCCACGAAAGCGCGCCGGGCCGCCGCGGCGAAGCTAGCATCGACCGAGCCCGTGCTCGCCGTCGGAACGCACGCGCTCGTCCAGGAAGCGGCGGTGTTCTCGAAGCTCGGCTTCGTTACCATCGACGAGCAGCACCGTTTCGGAGTCGAGCAGCGCGCGGCGATTTCCGCCAAGGGCCAGACACCCGATGTGCTCCTGATGAGCGCGACGCCGATTCCGCGATCTCTCGCGCTCACCTTCTACGGCGACCTCGATGTCAGCACGCTCGACGAGAGGCCCGCCGGCCGACAGCCGGTCACGACCGTCATGCGACCTGAGTCGGCGCGCGAGCGAGTGCTGCAGTTCGTGGCGCGGGAGACCGCGAACGGACGCCAGGCATACGTCGTTTATCC
>DASTTD010000190.1:0-5686 GCA_035760325.1 Gemmatimonadaceae bacterium | reverse complement strand
AGCGCCTGGGTCGCGCCGATCTCCGATGTGAAGTAGCCCAGGAGCGCGAGCTCTTTCATCATGCGGAAGTAGTGCCGTGGCGGGTCCGCCGTAATTCCTGGGGCGGGCGAGGCGTCGGGTGCATCGGGCGCTGCTTCCTGGCGCTGATCGCTCAGGAACTTCTCCGCCTCCTTCTTCTTTTTCTCCTCATCCCGCTTATCCGCGTCGGCCTTCTGCTCGCGGTCGAGAACCTCCAGCAGGGCAAGGCGCTGCTGCGCGGTGGATTCCATGAACGCGGCCTTGTTCATTTCGCGGCTTCGCTCGTCGAGCGTTGCCATGCCGTCGCGGAAAGCCTTCTGATCGGCCGGGCTGTAGCTGTCGGTGACGATCAGAGCCATGAGCGCGCCCGTCTGCGCGGCCTTCGCGCCGGGCGTGCTCGTCGTGGGAAGAATCGTGTCCGCCACCTCGTCGAGGAACGCGATTTCATCCGCGGTGAACGGCGCGAAAGAGCCGGCGGTCTTTTCGCCCGAGTCGTCGCGGCATCCCGTGAGGAGCGCATTTCCGCCGATCAGGGCGGCGCCGCCGAGGAGGGCGCTGACGCGCAGGACGGCCTCGCGCCGGGTGATCATCTCCGGCGTGTCTTCTCTGGTGTTCTCCGAATCAGACATGACCGATCCTCTTAAATGTTGCGGCGATTGAGCTCGTTGACGGCGTAGTCCGCCGCGCGCGCCGTGAGTGCCATGTAGGTCAGCGATGGATTCTGACACGCCGCCGATGTCATGCAGGAGCCGTCGGTGACGAAGACGTTGAGGGCGTCCCACACCTGATTGTGCGAATTGAGAACCGACGTCTTCGGGTCGCGCCCCATGCGCGCCGTGCCCATCTCGTGGATTCCCATGCCGGGGAAATACTCGTTGTCGTAGGTCTTGACGTCTTTCACTCCGCTCTGCTCCAGCATCTCGGCCATGTCATTGGCCATGTCTTTCCGCATCATGCGCTCGTTCTCGCCGGTGGCGCAGTCGATCTTGAGAACGGGAAGACCCCACTTGTCCTTCTTCGTGTGGTCGATCGAAACGTGGTTGGCGTGGTTGGGGAGCATTTCGCCGAATGCGGTTCCACCGATCCCCCATTTACCCGGCTGCGTCATGTCATCCTTGAACTTCGCTCCCACTCCGAGCTCGGCGACTGCTCTCGACCAGCCGCTGCGGCCGGCGCCTCCCTGATAGCCGAAGCCGCGAAGATATCCGCGCTTGTCTCCGGCGAGGTTCTGGAAGCGGGGGATGTAGAAGCCGTTCGGGCGATGGCCGTAGTAGTACTTGTCCTCGAGTCCCTCGAGTGAACCCGAGGCGCCGACGCGGAAGTGATGGTCCATCAGATTGTGCCCCAGCTCTCCAGAGCTGCTGCCCAGTCCGCCCGGCCAGACGTCCGTCGCGGACCGCATCAGGAGCCACGTCGAGTTCAGTGTAGACGCGCAGAGGAAGATGACCTTTGCCGTGTAATCGGTCACCTGGTTGTTGACCGCATCCATCACGCGGACACCGGTCGCGTGCCTGGTGTTCCGGTCGTAGATCACCTCACTTACGATGGCGAACGGCTTGAGTGTGAGGCGTCCCGTCTTTGCCGCAGCCGGCAGCGTCGAGGATTGGGTGCTGAAGTACGCGCCGTAGGGGCAGCCGAGCCAGCAGGCGTTGCGGTACTGACACGCGGACCGGCCATCGTGGGCGCGCGTCAGGTTGGACACGCGGCCGGGAATCATTCGCCGCTTCCCTCCAAACGCCTTGGCGATGCGTCCGGCGACGAGCTCTTCGCCGCAGTTGAGCGGCATCGGCGGCAGGAACTGGCTGTCCGGTAGCTGGGCCAATCCTTCCCGTGAGCCGGAAAGGCCCACATGCCGCTCGACGTGGTCGTACCAGGGCGCGATTTCCGGGTAGCGGATGGGCCAGTCGACGGCGATACCGTCTTTCGCGTTCCCCTCGAAGTCCATCTGGCTCCACCGGTAGCTCTGGCGTCCCCACATGAGGGAACGGCCGCCGACCTGATAGCCCCGATACCAGTCGAAGCGCTTCACCTCGGTGTAGGGCGAGTCCTTTTCGGAGGCCCAGAAGCTGAGGTTCTTCTCGTTGAGCGGGTAATCCCGCTTGAGAACGGGATACAACTCCTCCATGGCGCGGGTGCGTCCACCGCGATGCGGATACTGCCACGGATGCTTGGTGGCGTTGACGTAGTCCTTGATGTGCTCGACGTTGCGTCCCCGCTCGAGCAGCAGAACGCGCAGGCCTTTTTCGGTCAGCTCCTTGGCAGCCCATCCGCCGGAGATCCCGGATCCGACGACGATCGCATCGTAACTCGTCTGCTGTTTCGCGGCACTCGTGTCCTGCATCGCGTCCTCGCTGTCGTTACGGATTAGCCGGCGGTGAATCGCGGACGGGGCGGCCGGCCTATGGTGCGAAGCGAATATACCGGCTGGGAAAGTCAGGACGCCAGCTTTGGGAGAGCCTTCGCCATAAAGCTCTCCCGCGGCCGGCGGCAGCCCGGTCTAGCCCGCGTGGCGGACGGTTGGGGTGGAGAGTCGGGGGTCCTGAGACAAGGCGACTGACGAGCTGGTAGCTGCCAGGCTGAAAGCTACCTGCCACCAGCCTTACCACCGCGCGACTGCACCGGCAAACTCTTCGCGCGAAACCAGCAGGAATCACGAGAGGTTAGTGGCAACCGCCGCCACCCCCCAAAACTGAGCGTACCGCTTCGCCTGCTTCTCGATCGCGCCGCGCTGCGACGGGCTCAGCTTGACCTCGAGCTTCACCTGAAGCACCGCTGCTCTCGCGGTTACAGCGCGGGTCCATCGGCCGACCAGCTGTCCCTCGACCGCGACGACGTTAATGACCGACGCGGCGCCCCATACTCCAATAGCCGGTGTCTTCACCAGCTCGGCCATGGCGCTTCGATCCTTCAACCCAATGAAGTACTCGTCGTAATTGGGCAAGAGATGAGCGGCGTTCGTGACAAGTCGACGCGCCGGCGGCGAGCCGCTGAACCAGTACGTGTTTCCGTCGACGGTCCGTTGTTCGAAATCAGACCGCACGGATTCAATCCCTCGCCTGGCATCGGCCACGTTCAGGCCGGACCACCAGGCGAAGTCCTGCACGGTCGCCGGTCCGCGCGTACTGAAATAGCGCCTCGAGAGCTCCGCCAGAGCTTCGTCCGGGCTCATGGCCCTGGCAGGAGGTAACCGCTCTTCAAGCAGCGCATAGGTTGACTGCTTTCCCTTCCTGACTCCACTGCATACGACTCCATCGAGCTCGGCGCGCATCAGGATGTGAGCGAGCCGCTGTGTGCCGGTCGTGCCAATGCGCGCGTGGTCCAGAACCTCTCGAAGCTCGCCGCGAGTCAGCTCCTTTTCCCGCAGGAGGGCTTTCGTGATCGCCGCGGCGCTGCGGGCGAAAACCTTCTCGTCGAGCTCGAGCTGCCTGTCGTAGGTCGCCATTCTCGCGCGCACTCGTGGCCCCGTTAGGGCGAGCATCCAGCGAATGTCCTCGGCCGCGACGAAGTGCCACGTCGGACGCAGCACGTGCGTCCGCACGATGGCCCCCGCGCTGAGTGCGGTCTCGACGTCATGATCCGTCGAGGATGAAGTTCGCTGGCCGATGCCCCATTTACCGCCGGCGTAGTCCTGCGATTGGACAGCGCCGAGCGAGCGGACGACGTCCAGCGGCGTGGCCAGACGAGCTCCGATCAGATGCTGGTTGGCGAGCCGGCGCGCCGCGATTTCCCGGGGGCGCAGTGAAGCAGCTCGCGCAGGCATTACTGGCGCTCTGTTTCGGCGTTCGGACTGATCTTAACTCCTCTTCGGACGAGCGGCGGTCGAAAAAAGGCGACTGACGAGCTGGTAGCTACCAGCTCTAAAGCGGCCAGCCACCAGGATTACCACCGCGCGACCGCACCAGCACTGCGGAAGGAACTGCGGTTGCCGTTTGCGTAATTCGCGCTCGAACTGTCTCGCGGTGGTACATCCGGCGGCAGGCAGCTTCCAGCCAGGTAGCTACCAGCTCGTCAGTCGCCTTTCGATCCCGACCCTGGTGATCTATGCAACTTCGCGGACGGCTTTCTCCACTTCCTGAACGTGTCCGGGGACTTTGACGCTTGGGAAAATTCGCGCGATGCGACCATCCCTGTCGATGATTACCGTGGTGCGCTCGACCCCCATGTACTTGAGTCCGTACAACGACTTCTCCTTCCAGATGCCGAAAGTGTCGGCGAGCTGGTGCCCCTCATCGACGAGCAGGGGATACGGCAGCTCGTGCTTCTGCTTGAACTTGCGGTGTGACTCCACATCGTCGGGGCTCACGCCCAGCACGACCGCATCCATGTCCCCGAACCGGGGAAAGGCGTCGCGAAACTCGCACGCCTCCCTGGTTCAGCCGGCGGTGTTGTCCTTCGGGTAGAAGAAGAGCACGACAGGCTTGCCGGCGAGGGAATCGAGGCTGACTACGGATCCGTCGTCTGCCTGCAGGGAGAACTTCGGTGCGGGATCGCCTTCACGAATCATTGGCTTGGTCGAAGATGGATGGGCTGCCAGGGCCGCAGCCTTGGCACCAAACGAGGAACATGATTGCAGTACTCGATGTACGAGGCGCCGAATCGCCGTCTGAGCTGTGGCTCCTCGAACAGCGGAATGTAAACGGCGTTGATACCAAAAAATGCAAGCGCCCACAGCGCGTGCGGACCGGAGCCCATGAACAGCGCCTCGCCGATCAGGACGAGCAGCACCCCGGAGATCATCGGGTTTCGTACGAACCGGTAGGGACCCCGAATCACGAGATTCCGGGGAGGATCCCACGGCGCGAGAGTTCCTTGTCCCTCAGTGGCGAATCGCCGAAGCGAGCTCACGAACAGAAACAGCCCCATGAGAACCAGGCAGACTCCCCCGGCAACGCCGAAAATGCGCGCAACGTATTCAAGGACACCTGCATCGATGACTTCATCTCTGGACGTGACGTCGTACCGGCGGGCGAGCCAGGCCGGAATCACCACCGCCACGACGAACGGGAGAGCCGCGATCGCGAGCAGATGGCGAAGCACTTTCATCACCGTTCACCGGCTCCAGAGATGCCATTGTGCATGCATACTTTCCACCGAGGGTGAGCTAGTTTAACCTCCGCGGGGAGACTCCGCACTACGGAGTCGATTGCGTCGCTTGGCACACGCGCAAAGCCCGGTCGACTCCATGCATGTCGACGCGCCGAAGAAGCAGAACAACGCCCGCGGCCATCGGGCAGAGACGGAGGTCTGATCTCGAGAGTCACTAGTCTGCTGTCCCTAGCCTGTGTGCTTTGCGGGGCGGCCGAACCCGCCCGCGCCCAGCTTCGCACCTCGCCGACGGATTCCGTGCTGGCGCGGTCAATTTTCGCCGAGCTGGTGGGAATACGGTCGATATCCGGCACCAGGGAGACCGTTGACGCGGCAAACGCACTCGTTCGCAGGCTGCACGCCGCCGGCTTCAGCGAGCAGGACGCCTTTGTGGCCGGCTCCGCCGACACCATCGGCAATGTCGTCGTGCGCCTGCGTGGGCGCGGTCTCGGTCCACCGATTCTGCTGATGGCCCATCTCGACGTGGTTCCCGCGCTCAGAGAGGACTGGTCTACCGATCCGTTCGTGCTGACCGAAAAAGACGGATGGTGGTACGGGCGCGGGACCATCGACAACAAGGAAG
>DASTTD010000189.1:0-2919 GCA_035760325.1 Gemmatimonadaceae bacterium | reverse complement strand
GCGCGTTGAGCAGCCCCCGGAGCTGGTGGGTCCGCTGCGCGCCGTCCTTGACCGCCAATCCGTTCTCCGAGAAGCTGGAGTAGGCGAAGGCGTAACCGAGAGCACCGAGCGCGTCACGAACCGCGAAGAAGTTGTCCTGGTTGTCGAGGGAAATAGGCGCCCAGGGCTCGGGCGGGCGGACGCCGTGGGCGTAATAGACGGCGTCGCCGTTCCAGTTCGCGGGGATGTACAGCGCGTACAAAGAGCCAGGGCCTGTCTCGCCTTCGACGATCTTTGCCCACGGACCTGACGTGGGGGTAGTCACCACGGCGGCGGAGGATTCCCCCAGCGCGGCGAGAGGGCTGACGGTGGGAGCGACGGGGTTGTCGGCGCAGGCGATCGTCGTCATGACGATTCCGGCCAGGGCGGTGAGACTGGTGTAACGCATTGGAACCTCGGAGAGGAAGAGTGGGCGGTGCTTCGACGCGCCAACATTATCCCCAGCCGGAACAGCCGCGCATCAGTCGATTGACGTAGTCGAAATACGAGTATTACGTAGACAACAAAAAGCGCCCGAAAACCGAAGGGTCACCGGGCACTTGGTATCCGAATCATCTGAAAGAGCGGGCGACCGGACTCGAACCGGCGACGTCCAGCTTGGGAAGCTGGCATTCTACCAACTGAATTACGCCCGCGGCTACACGGAAATTTACAGTTGGCGGCGCGGAGCGAGAAGCCCTCATATATGACAATGATCCCTCTGTGGCTGAAAATCGCGTACACGCTTTTCCTCTGCGTGCTCGTGCCTGCCTATTGGCGAATGGCCGACGCGGGCCCGCGCAATTTTCTTTGGTTTTCCGATATCGCCTTGCTTGCCACCGGCGCCGCACTTTGGCTCGAGAACAGCCTCATCGTGAGCACGATGGCGGTGGGGGTACTCCTGCCGGAAATCTTCTGGAATGTCGGCTTTTTCGTGCGCCTTACCACCGGCCGGAGTATCACCAACCTGTCAGAGTACATGTTCGAATCACGGCGGCCGCTGTTCTCACGGTTACTCTCGCTGTTCCACGTCTTCCTTCCGCCGTTGATGGTCTGGCTCATCTACGTACTCGGCTACGACGAGCGCGCCTTCGTGGCGATGGTGCTGGTCTCGCTGATCGTACTGCCGGTGACTTATGCGGTCACCGAGCCGAAGCACAACATCAACTGGGTGCACGGATGGGAAGGCAAACGGCCGTGGGGACTCTCGCCGCGCGCCTATCTGGCACTGCTGATGATCGCCTTCCCCGTCGTCGTGTTTCTGCCTACGCACTTATTGTTGCGGGCAATCTTTTGATCAGATGAAGTCTCAAGCTCCACTGAGCGTGACAGCTTTACCGTAGGCGGCCTCGGTAAACGCCATCGCGGCTTCCTCGAAGCTCATGGCGGGGAACTCCATAGCGTCCATGTCCGTCTCGCCGATTCCGAGGCGGCCGGCTTCCCACAGATGTCGTACGCCCTGCACCTCGAACCCGAGCAGCCGCGCGCCGACTACGTCGGCCGCGACTGCGTCGGTGCTTGCTACGACGATCCCGGTCTCGACAGGAATTCCACCGGTGGGACCGGTCGCGATCATCGCGGGGTGCCCCACCGTGATGGCAAGATCTATAGGAAACCGTTTCGCCATCGCTGCGATGAAGGAGTGCATGTCGTCGAAGAAAGCGTTCTGATGCCTTTCCGTGGATCGCGGATGACCGTAGTAGTCTGCCGCCGGAAACGACATCGCGATGTTCTTGAGAGCGAGCGTAACCGTCGCGGTGCGATGGAGCTTCAGCTGACTGACGACGATCAGGGTCTCGTAATCGAGCACTCGCGAGCTGACCATGACCGATCGCTGCGGCCCCGACACGTCGCGGTCCGACGCATATTCGAGCCTCACTTCGGTGAAGGGAGGGCGATTGTGGTCGACGAACGCAGCACCCTCGTCACGAACAGCATCCATCATTCCGGAATGGCGAAAGACGTCCTCCGTCTCGGCGGCGCCTGCGCCTCCAGTGACCACGAGCTCTCGTGGTCCAAACTGCTTAACGTGACGCAGCACTGCACGTAACGTGTCACCTTGTGTGACCGCGCTCGTGTCATCCCTGGTCGACCAGGTCTCATTTGGCTTCACCGCCACGATCTTGCCGCGCACTGACGCGGCGATATCAATGTGGCGGAAAGCTTCGGTGATCGCGCGACCGATGTCCTCACGATCCTGCGTGACCACGACGCTCGTCACGATGCTCCTCCCTGGTGCGTCAGCTAGCGACAGGTCTACTTCGACTCGCCGGCCCCGTTCTGCCCCGCAAGTCTCCGTGCCAGTGACGGACTTTGCCTCGCCACCTGAGCGATAAAAACGCTCCACGTATTCTCGAGGGCGGCAATGCGGGAGGCTGTCAGCGCGCGAGCCGTTGCCCGTTCGGAAACGATCGCCCGCGCCTCCGCCTCAGCCGTGGCAAGCGCGGTGCGCCACGCTCCGTCACCTCTTGAGCCGAGCTCGCTCTCCAGCAGATTCGACCAGAACTCGGCCGAGCCGGAGGCAAGGGATAAAGCGCGCGCTGCCGGCGCTGAGACGTCGTTCGGCGCATCCAGGTGCAGCCTCGCAAATGGAAGCGCCCAGTTCTCGGCCGCGAACGGACCGGCGGGATTGGGAAGAAGCGTCCATACGTGCAGAATCGCCAGACGGGTCCCCGACTGTGCCCTCGAGTGATCATTACCGTGCTCGGGAAGAAAGCTCTCCTCATCTACGGTTCCGTTGTGCTCGTGCCAGGGACTGAGTCCTCCGGGAATTTCCGGCGGATGCTGGCCTGGCTCCAGCGGGATCGCGTACACGACGCCAAGCAGAACCGGCTTGCCATCGATCGACGCGTAGGTGAGCATCGCGGGATCGCCGACGTCGAAGCGTCCGGCGATGACCTT
>DASTTD010000188.1:0-4607 GCA_035760325.1 Gemmatimonadaceae bacterium | reverse complement strand
TCCTCCCACGCCGCTATGACTCCACGGCGTCGGAGCAGCGGGAAAAGCGCCTGAATAGCCTCGCGCACCGGAGAGACCTGGCCCGGACTGTTATTCCCACGCCCCGTGATGATCAGCACTTTTTTCGCGCGGCTGACCTGCCGCTCGCGCAGCCATTGCTCGGCGCGAAATCGCGCATCCGCGACCGTTGGGAGTGATTCCCTGAGATTCAGGGTATTGGCTGGGCTGAACTGGGCTTCGTCGAAAGCCTTCCAGAGATTGTGTAGCGGCGTCTTGTTATCTGATGACATTGGACAGCACGCGGAGAGCCGTCCGCAGCGCTACTTGCACTGCCGAGGCGCACCGGCCGGAAGCCCGAACGCCGTAGTCACGGCTATCCGCCAGCCCGCGGGTGTTCTGACGAAGATGCGCTCGGAAACGCCGCTGGACGTCGTGTCCTTCTGTGTCACAGTGTAGCAGTACGTGCCGAAAACTACGCCCGGCGAAAGCGGTACCACTCGCAGGTTCGTGGCGATCAGCGTGTCAGGCCACTGTGTGCTGTTTCGGGCGCTCCAGTTGTCGTAGCCGAGCTCGAGTCCGGAAGGGCCGTTGCGCGCGAGGGTGCTGGTCTGGAGATAGGTCGCGAGGTATCGGGCGCGATCACGCTTGTGAATCGCGTCGATGTTTTCCTCGAACAGTCGCCGTGCCTCGATCGTATCGCGGGTCACCGACCACTGTTCGGCCGTACCTGGAGCCGGCTTCACCGGCGAGCAGGCCACGGCCGCACTGAGACAAACGAGGAATCGGGCGGACCGAAACGTTGCGATCGGGACTTCCGGAAAGAGGTCTCGGGTATGTTAACCCTCGCTTTCGAACTTCGCGACCTGGACGCTACCGGGTGATGATCTTTTCGAGGATCCCGAGCCCGCGAGCGAGCTCCTTGCGCTCCATGACCAGCGGCGGCAGGAGTCGGAGCGTGTGCTCCCCGGCGGTGAGAGTCAGCAGTCCCTCCTCCCACCCACGCTTCACGATCGCCTTTGCCGGCTCGAGGACATCCAGTCCCCACATGTATCCGACACCCCGGATCGCGCGAACTCGACCTGACCGCGCCGCAATTGCATGGAGCTGCTCGCCGAGCCAGACGCCGTTTTCCCGAACTGCGTCGAGAAGCGCCGGGTCCGACAACCGCTCGACGACGTGCGCCGCTACTTCAGCGACGAAGGGACCGCCGCCGAATGTGGTTCCATGATCCCCGGGCTTGATGGTGCTCGCGATCTCCCCCGACACGAGCACCGCGCCCATTGGAAGCCCCGCAGCCAGGGGCTTGGCGAGTGTGAGCATGTCGGGCACGACCCCCAGCGTCTGGTAGCCGAACAGGTTGCCGGTACGGCCAAGGCCGCATTGAATCTCATCGAATATGAGAGCGATGCCGCGCTGCTTCGTGATCTCCCTGAGACCGCGCAGTAGCTCGCGGTCCAGAACGCGTACTCCCCCCTCTCCCTGTACCGGCTCGACTATCACCGCCGCCACTGTCTCGGCGTCGAGGGCGGTGTGAAGATCGTCGAGATCGCGCTCGCAGATCGAGACTCCCCCGGCGAGCGGACGGAAAGGCGCGCGAAAGCTCGGACGATCAGTCGCGGCCAGGGAGGCGAACAGCCGTCCGTGAAATCCTCCGCGCAGCGCGATGATCTCCACCTTGGCGCTGCTACCGGTGTGTCGCGCCCAGCGGCGGGCAAACTTGAACGCGCCCTCATTCGCCTCCGCGCCGGAGTTGCAGAAGAAAACCTTCGAGGCGAAAGAGAGCTCCGACAGCATCGTCGCGAGACGCTCGCCGGCCGCGGTACGATAGAGATTAGAGGTGTGAATCAGCCCGCTCTCGAGCGCCTGATTCATCGCCCGCGCTACTCCGGCGTCAGCGTAGCCGAGGGCGTTCACCGCTATTCCGCTGGCAAAATCGAGATAGCGCCTGCCCTCGGCATCTATGAGCTCGACACCCTCGCCGCGCACGAATTCCATCGGAGCCCGCTCGTACGTTCCGAGGATCTGCGAAGCCGGATCATGGGTCGCGACTGCCTCGTCGGCGACGGTGAATGAAACCGCGGTCATGAGACGACACCTTCTGCCTGGGTGATGAGCGTTCCACGCTCCGAGTCGGCAAGGCCGGCGACGTCGCAGATCCTGACGCGCGCGACGCCGCCATTGAGCGCCGCCTCGGCCGATTCCAGCTTCGCCGCCATTCCGCCGGCCGCGACTCCCTGCACGATCAGATCGCGGGCGAAGTCGATGTGTATGGTCGAAAGCACGATCCCGTTTTCGTCCGCGACGCCTTCGACATCAGCTACGAAGAGCAGCTCCTGAGCGTTCAGCGCGACTGCGATGGCTGCCGCCGCGTCGTCGCCGTTCACGTTGAGCATTCCGCCGCTTCCGCTCGACAGGTTGTAGCCGACCGGCGAGATGACCGGCAGGAAGCCGGCACCCAGAAGCGCGCGGACGATAGCCGGCTCGATGCGCACCGGATTTCCGGCGAACCCGAGCGTCGCGACATCGATGATCTCCGCCCCGATGAGCGCGGAGTCTTCCCCCGAGATTCCAACGGCGGGGACGCCTTCAGTGATAAGCGCGTTCACCAGCTTTTTGTTCACCACACCGGACAGCACCATGCGGAGAAGCTCGAGGTCAGCCTGGCTGGTCACGCGTCTGCCGCCGATGAAGAGCGGCTTCCTGCCGAGCGCTTTCTGCATCGCGGTGATTTCGTCGCCGCCCCCATGGATGATGCAGAAAGAGCCGGGCGCATCCTTCCACGCGGCCAGAATGCTGGCCGCGAGGCGAGGATTCGCCTGTGCGCGACCGCCAATCTTGACGACGCGCATCACGCGGGCAGCCCCGCCTGTTCGCTCAGCCCGAGCAACACGTTCGCGTTCTGCAATGCCTGCCCGGCCGCACCCTTCATCAGGTTGTCGATCGCAGAGATGATGATCAGCGTCGGCTGCCGGACGTTGGCAGCTCTGGTAACGCTGATTTTCACCACGTTGCGCCTTACCACATCGCGCAGCGCCGGCGGCTCGTCGACGACCTCGATGAACGGCTCCCCTTCATAGCAGCTCCGCCAGAGGGCAAGCGGATCAGCCGAGTGCTCGTTAACCGGGACGGTGATGGTAGCGAGAATGCCTCGTGCGACCGGCAGCAGGTGGGGAGTGAAGAGAATGTCGTTGTTCCGGCCGCCCAGCTCGGCGGTCACCGCGCGCATTTCAGCAAGGTGACGGTGCTCGTTGCCCACCGAGTAGGCGCGGAAATCCTCCGCCACTTCGGCGAAGAGAAGCTCGGGCCTGGCCGAATATCCCGCTCCCGTTACGCCGCTTGCGGCGGATACGTTGATCGTCGCTTCCGGGGCGACCCACCCCTCCTTCAGCAGCGGCGCGATGGCCAGGAGCACAGCGGTTGGATAGCATCCCGGATTCGCGACGATGTCGGAACCGGGAAGCTTCGCTCGCATCAGCTCGGTCAGGCCGTACGGGGCGCTGGTCTCCGCCGCCGCACCGGGCCGGAAATCGGATGAGAGGTCCACCACTCTCGCGCCTGTCTCCCGGGCGTTCCGAACCCAGGTCGCCGCCGCGCCGTGCGGCAGGGCCGTGAAGACGATCTCGGCCTTGCCCAATGGAGCGTCTTCGGTGGCGACATAGGTGACCTCGGTCCCGCCGATGCGCGCGCGCTGGCCGCGCTGTTCCTGCGCGGCCGCAAAGGCCAGCTCGAGCGAAGGATGGCGCGCGATCAGGCCGCACAGCTCCCGCCCCGCGTAGCCGCTGGCACCGAGCACCCCAACCGGAACTTTATGCATATAGAATGCATAACATTACACACGCGTCCCGTCAATGTTTCCGCTCGCGGAACGCCACGGCAAGTGCTAAACTCCGTTTCACATGGCGAACAAGCGCGAACGACACGACACCATCCTCGAGATCATCGGCTCCCGCTTCGTCAGCAGCCAGGAGGATCTGCGGAAGCTGCTGCTCCAGCGCGGGTGGGACGTCACCCAGGCGACGCTTTCCCGCGACCTGCGGGAGCTCAGGCTGGCGCGGGTCCCGACGGCCGAAGGCGCGCGGTACGCCGTCACCGATGGGAGCATAGAGGAGAGCAGGGCGGCCCTGGACACTCTTCTTCCTCAGCTCTTTCTGCGCGTCGACGGCGTCAGCGAGATGCTGGTTCTGCGCACGGTTCCCGGCGGAGCGCAGCCGATTGCCGCCGCCCTGGATGGCGAGGGCTGGTCGGAGATTCTGGGAACGGTCGGCGGGGACGATACCATCCTCATCATCTGCCGGTCGGTCGCGGCCCGCGAGCGGGTTCTCCGCCGGCTCCGCTCCCTCGCCGGCGAGCCCTAGCGCTATTGACGTGAGGCGCGATTTCGATTAAATATTCAGTAATTCTGAATAGTTATCGAGGCTTACCGTGATCAGAACCATTGCCCTCGCCTACTCCGGCGGGCTCGACACGTCGATCATCGTCCCCTGGCTCAAGGAACGCTACGGAGCCAGGATCATCTGCGTTGCCGCCGACATCGGCCAGGGCGATGAGCTCGAGGGAGTACGCGCCAAGGCGATCGCCTCCGGCGCCGATGAATGCTATGTCGAGGA
>DASTTD010000187.1:0-3395 GCA_035760325.1 Gemmatimonadaceae bacterium | reverse complement strand
TGGCGCCGCCAGGACTCCATCCGATCGAGCTGCGTCTCATCGACGAACGTGACGGCTCCCGGATAGTGTCGCGCGGGATCGCGCACGTCAGCATCGTTTCCAGTCCCCGCCTCGAGCTGGTGGCAGTCGGTACGCCCCAGTTCGTCACCGCGGGCAGCCAGTACCGCGCCACGTTTCTGCTGAAGAATACCGGCAATGCCGGCGCCGCCGTCCGGGTGCGCGCCAGGACGTATCCGGATTTTGCGGCGAGGCTGGACACCGTCTCCTTCCTGCGAGCGGGTGAGGAGCGAACGATTCGCGCCAGCGTGTCCACGCGACGCACCGACATGTCGTCGGTGACGCACCGGCTGTATCTGGAAGCCGTACTGCCAGGCGTGGATAGCGCCGTCTCGAAGGCGCAAAGCGAAGTTCTGGTCGTCGCGCGAGCCGACGACAACGACGCGGGGGATTACGCGATACCGGCGCGACTCCGCGTGATCGCCGGCGGACGCGCCAACGCAGGCGAAAGCGGAGCCGTCGCCTTCGAGCTTTCGGGGAACGGCGCGCTCTCCGACGGCGGGAACACGCGCATCGATTTCCTCGCCCGGCGCAGCAAGTCGGCTTACCTGCCTTTCGCGATGCGGGAGGAATACCGCCTCGGCCTGTCCAGTCCCTTCTACGACCTGCGGCTCGGGCAGCAGGTGTTCGCGCTGTCTCCGCTGGCGCGCGAGGGAAAATCGGGATCGGGCGCCAGCGTGCGCCTCAAGATGGGGCTGCTCAGCGTGGGCGGCTTCCGCAGCGACGAGCGCTGGGATCCGGCTCTCGGTCGTTCCGGCGCGATCCTTCGCGACCCGGAAAGCGCCGCATTCATCGAGCTCCGTCCCGTGCGGGCAATCGGCATCGGCATCAACTATCTCTCTGCGTCAGACGTTCCGCGAGGCGAGCTGTGGACCGCGCGACTCCAGTTCGATCCACACTCTCTCATGAAAGTGAGCGTCGAGTCGGGAGCGGGAATGCGCGCGGCCAGCGCCGAGCGGGGCAGCATGATCAGCGCGCGCGGCGACAGCCGCTACCTGTCCTACGCCATGCGGCACGAGAAAGCCGATACCGGATTTGCCGGCTCGCGTCCGGGCAGCACCGGGACTTACGGACAGATAGCGATCCGCCCATTTCGCCGGCTCCAGCTCTCCGCCGGAGGCCACAAACTCGAGATGTCCTCCCGCTCATGGAGAGACACCGCGCGCGTGCACGGCTTGTCGCGCGAGACGGATGCGGGGGTTGCCATCACTGGTCTGGCGGCGCTCCGGTTCAGAGTGTCCGACCGTGACCTCGGCGGGTTCAGCGTGCAAGGACTTCAGCGAACGACCGCAGTGCAACTCACGCCGCGGCTCGGTTTCCTCGCGCTCGATGCGCAACTGGAACGCGGAACCCTCGCCGACACCACCGGCGCGGCCCATCCCGTCGAATCCATCTCGCTGCGGTCAACGATCGGTCCCGCTTTCGGCCACAGTCTGTCCGCGTTCATGCGGCGCGACAGCGGCCGCTGGGCGTTCGCCGCATCGGAGCAGACCCGGGTATCCCGGGGAATTAACGCCGTCGTCCGGGCCGGCCGCCGGTTTTCGCTGGAGCTGTTTGGTATTCGGACGGAAGACAGCACCGTGTCCGGCCGTCGGTCATCTACGATGCTGGATGCCTTCGCCGCGTTCACCGCCGGCAGCGGGTTCGCCGCCGACTTCCGGTGGCGCGCGATAACGAGCGGCGCAGCAAACGTCCGGCCGGAGATGCAGTTCAGCCTGACCGTTCCGCTGGGGATTCCAGCGCGCCGGTCGGGTAACGCCGGCCGCATAACCGGTCGAGTTTACGATGTCGCGACCGGTCGCGGCGTGCCCAACGCCCTGGTCAAGGTGGGCGATCAGGCGGTGCTCACGGACAAGAGCGGGCGCCTCGACTTCGGGTCGGTGCGCCCGAACACCTACAACGTGCAGCTCGACCTCGGCTCGCTGGGGGGAGGCAGGGTACCGCTCGCCGGCGCCGGCACACCGATCACGGCGCGCGCTGGGAAAACCAGCCGCATCGAGCTCGGAGTAGGACGAGGGTCGCGCGTCACCGGCAGGGTGAGACTCTACGCGCCGGCTGATCCTATGCGATGGAGCGGAGCGATCGAGCAGGCGAGCGACACCGGCGGAATATCCGGTCTGATCGTGACGCTGACGAACGGCGAGGACACCCACCGCCGCGTCACCGACGGTGACGGCAGCTTCGAGGCGAGCGAGCTGCGTCCCGGCCGGTGGACGGCCAGCGTCGCCGGCGAAGACCTTCCGCCGCTGCACCACCTCGCGCCGGACTCACTGGCGACGCGGGTTGCGGCCGGCGAAACCGGGACGATCGAGATCAGGGTGCTGCCGCGCAAGCGCACACTGCGGATCGTGAGCGGTGGTGAAATCACCGCCGGCAAAGGAACGATGGTTGACACGCAAACCGCCGCCATCACGCCAGCGGCGGTGGTCTCGCCCCCGCCGAGGGGTTCATCGCCGCGGCCAGCGGCAGGAGCGCCACCGGTTATCTCGCCACGCCCGGCGGTCGCGCCGCCGCCAGTGGTGCGCGCAGCGCGTGGTGTGTATTCCGTTCAGGTAGGAAAGTATCGCAAGCGCGCCGGCGCGGATTACCTGGCCGCCTCTCTGCGACGTCACCGCGTCCCCGCCACCGTCTACGGAAAGTCCGCTCCCTATCGCGTCATCATCGGCAGATACTTCTCATTGCAGGATGCCGACAAGGCGCTGCTCGCTATCAGACGTCAGGGGAGAATGGACGGCGTAGTGGTGCGGATCGGAGATCGATGAATGCTCCCTGGTATTCCGGCTACGTGGAGCGACACAGGCCGTAGGTTGACGCGGGAAGTGCAGTAAATGCATTGACTTAGGTACGGCTCCAGTCCAACGGCCAGCTCTATGCAGAAGCTCTGCTGTGTCACCGATTGTCCGCTTCTTTCGTAGGGAACCCATGGCCAACCTCTTCACCCCCCGCCCCTCCACCGACTCCGTCAACGGCAGTCGGTTTGGCAGCGATGGAATCTTCCATCCGCCCAAGCCTTCAACGAACGGGACTTTCCAGACCGTTCACCCTCCGCCGCCGACGGGACGATTGGCGCGCGTCTGGGACAGGCTGACCTTCAGGAATCCATTCGCGTCAAAGCCTCCGCAGGACGGCGGCGACGACGAGGAAGGGAACGGCGTCCACGCGATCACCAAAAAGACCGACTACTGGTTCAATCGCGAGCTCTATCAGATAGAGCAGGAAGCGAAGCAGCTCGCCGCTGAATGGGCGGACAAGGGATTGCCGCGCCACGATGTCGAGCGCGCCGGCGTCCTCGAGCCCGAACAGGTGCTCGGCATGAAATGTCTCGAGCTGTTCCGGCA
>DASTTD010000186.1:0-3782 GCA_035760325.1 Gemmatimonadaceae bacterium | reverse complement strand
GCGACCAGTATGCCGGTCGAGCGCTTGATTGCGGCGACGTAGTCTGGCAGCAAAAGCCGGCTGATCTCCACCACTCCGCCGGAAAGCGGTGCGTGCAGCACGCGCAGGATTCCCGACTTGTCGCGGTAGGCAAACGCGGCGTGCGTCACGTCCAGGCCGGGAATCGAAGTAGCGAACGCGAGTACGTCTCCGGTCTCGATGCGGTCCGCGACCTCGGGGATGCGCGCCGTTGGAATCATCCAGCGCGGCGACGCATCGAGGCCCCGCTCCATCTCGGCGATCTCACGGAACACGGCGTCGTTTGCGAGAGCAGGATAGCTCGCCCGGTGCTCGGTCATGAATCGGAGCGGACGCGCGTCCTGAATCCCTCCGAGCTCGCGGCCGAGATTGCGAAGCAGCCCCCGGCTCCCGCCGTCGGTAATCCATTCGCTGAAGTAGTGCAGCCTCGTCGAGTAGCTGCCGCGCCGCCCGCCGCGGTAACGGATGCGTTCAACTTCGCTTGCGAATTGCTCCCACGAGGGTGTGGCGCTGCCGTCGGCCGCGCGCGCGACTCCGAGACACGCTTCGACGAGTGATACGCAATCGAACTCCGTGAGCGAAAGCGTGAGCGGCTCCTTCGCCGTCGGATCACCGCCCGCCTTGATGTACTCCTCGAGAGTGAATGCCTTGTATGGCGTACCCATCGCGAGCTCCCCCACCCTCGTGCTAGCGGGACCGATGGGGACGGTACGAGCAGTCAGGCCGTCCGCTCTAAGCTGGTGAGACCAATTCCGCAGCCGGGTCAGGTCCTCGCTCGACTCGGGCGCCACCCGATCCTCGGTGCGAGGGCCTCTGCAGCCACCAAGTGCAGCTGGCAGCGCGAATACCAGCGCTGACGCAGCGGCGCTCTTTAAGAGAGCTCGGCGGGAGATCTCCCCGCTCGTGTTGTCAGACGTACGCATTCAGTATCGCTCCCGCTGAATCGGACGGGAAAAATAATACCCCGTCACCGGACGGAAGTTTCAGTCAGCCCGGCGCCCTCGAAACCCGGGGACAGCGATGCAGGCGTCGATGATTGCGCCACAGGTTGCGACGGGTGTCACCACCGTTATGTTCGGCGCATGACCCCCCGGGACGAGGATCTTCCACTCCATGAGGACGTGCGATGGCTCGCCGGCGCGCTCGGCCGCGTCATTCACCGGCTCGAGGGCAAAGCGGCATTCGAGATCGTGGAGCGCCTGAGGGTCGCCTCGCGCGCCCGTCGTCGCGGTGAGCCGGACGCGGCGTCTCTCGCCGATCTGTTGCGCGAGGTGGATGCGCTGAGCGTCGGCGAGTGCGCGGTGGCGGGAAGGGCGTTCACGCTTTTCTTCCTCCTGATCAACACCGCCGAGCAGACCCACCGGGTCAGGCGGCGCAGGGCGTATCTGGGACGCGGCGTGATGGATCCGCAGCCGGCTTCGGCGCGCTGGACGATGCAGCAGCTGCGCGAGAGGGGCTGCAAGGGCGATCGAGTCGAGGAAGCGATGATGAGCCTCGACGTCCGCCCGGTTCTCACCGCGCACCCAACCGAATCGACGCGCAGCACGCTGCTCGCGCTTCAGGCGCGTGTGGCGGATGATCTGCTCGCGCGGGAAACGGCGCCGCTCGACGAGGTGAGACTCATCGAGCAGGAGCTGGAGGGGGAAGTGGAGCTGCTCTGGCTCACCGCGGAAGTGAGACAGGACCGGCCGTCCGTGCTCGACGAAGTAAGCACCGCCCTCTGGTACCTCGAGACGCGTCTGCTTCAGGCCGGCTCCCGCGTCCACTCCACGCTCGCGCTCGCGTTCGAGGAGGAGTTCGGCCGCTCCGCTGATGCCTTTCGTCTTGCGGTCCCTCTTCGATGGGGCACCTGGGTCGGTGGAGACCGTGATGGCAATCCCTACGTGACGCCCGAGATCACCCTGGCAACCGCCCGAAGGGCGAGCTACGCGATCCTCGGGCAGTATCACGAAGCCCTGGACGAGCTGGTGCGGCGGCTATCGCTCTCGGCGACAATCGCTCCGCCGACCGAGGCGCTCACCAGATCGATTGAAAAGGACCAGCTCGTGTTGCGTGAGACGTGGGCGAAAAATCGGTTGCGCAACGCCGATGAGCCGCTGCGGCTGAAGCTGAGCTTCATGTCGGAGCGAATCGCTGCGACCCGACGACTCGTCGCTTCGCGCGATGCTGGTCACTCGGTGGAAGAGTCCGCTGCTTACGTCCTCGCTGATGCCTTCGAGGCGGATCTGCTGCTCGTGCGCGAATATCTCTCGGGCGCGGGAGCCAGGAACGCCTGTCGCACCGTTCTCGATCCATTGATCGCGAGCGTTCGCGCACACGGCTTTCACGGATTCATGATGGATGTCCGCGACCACGCTGATTCGCACTCGGCGGCGGTGGAGGATCTGATGGCCGGCGCCGGCCTCCCCGAGGCCGACGGGGATCGCCTGCGCGCCATACTGATCGGCGGTCCTCCACTCCGCCGGGTTGACGTTCCGGTCTCCAATGAGACGCGGAAGGTCCTCGACACCTTCCGCGCGATTCAGACGGTACAGCTGGAGGCGGGAGAGCGCGCCGCATCGACTTATATCGTTTCGATGACGAGATCTCCGGACGACCTGCTCCGCGTTCTCCTTCTCGCTCGCGAGGCCGGGCTCGTCGATCTCTCCGCGAAGAGACCGCGCTCCTGCATAGATGTAGTTCCGCTTTTCGAGACGCTGGACGATCTCGAACAGGCACCTTTCGTGATGGGAGCGCTTCTCGACGACCCGGTCTACATTCGCCAGCTCGACGCCCGGAAACGGCGGCAGGAAGTGATGATCGGCTACTCGGATTCGAGCAAGGACGCTGGAATACTCGCGTCCTCGTGGGCGCTCTACCGCGCGCAGGAGACGCTGTCGGATCTCTTTCGGGATGCTAAAGTCGAGCTCCAGCTGTTTCACGGCCGCGGCGGGAGCGTGGGGCGCGGAGGAGGATCACCAGTATACCGCGCGCTGGCGGCGTTGCCGCCCGACACGACAGGCGGGCGCATCAAGATCACCGAGCAGGGCGAGATCATATCACAGCAGTTCGGTCTGCTGCCGATCGCCGAGCGCAGCCTGGAGGTAACCGCATCGGGGGTGTTGCTGCAGGAATTCTCCGACTGGCGGAACGGCGTCGATCCGGCGGAGATCGCCGCGTTTCGGGAAGTCATGGATCGACTGGCGGCACGTTCCCGCGCGACGTATGAGAGAGTCGTCAAGGACAATGGCGCACTGTTCGAGCTGTTCCGGGTCGCCACACCTGTCGACGAGCTCGCCAATGCGCGGTTCGGCTCGCGTCCAGCCTACCGGCCCGGCGCGAAGGAGGGAATCGAAGGCATCCGCGCTATTCCGTGGGGCTTCGGCTGGACGCAGATCCGGCTGATGCTCACCGGCTGGCTTGGCGTCGGCACATCACTGGCCGAGGAGGCTGCAACGCCGGAGGGTCTCGCCCGGCTCCAGCAGATGGCGAAGCGGTGGCCGTTCTTCGACGACCTTCTGGGAAAAATCGACATGGTGTGCGCGAAAACGGACATCGATATCGCGCGCGCCTATGTCATTAATCTCGGCGGAGACGAAGAGCTGTTTCGATCTCTCGCCGCCGAGTTCGAGAGCACCGTTGCGGCTCTTCTCCGCGTTCGGGGGCAGGGGCAGCTGCTCGACGACAACCCGGTCCTCCAGGATGCCATCGCGCTCAGAAACCCATATGTCGACCCGTTGTCCCTGCTTCAGATCTCGCTGTTGCGGAGGAAGCGCGGCGCCCCG
>DASTTD010000185.1:0-3018 GCA_035760325.1 Gemmatimonadaceae bacterium | reverse complement strand
TCCCTTCATCGATGGCACCGTCGCGATGAAGATCATCGGGCCGTGGTTTCTCAAGGAGCTGAACGAGCTGAAGGTCGAGGGACTGCGCTACGACGTCACGCCGGTACCCGCGGCGGATGGCGCGAGACCCGAAGATCATTACGCATTCGCGGACCTGCGCAACATTGCGATCTTCTCGACGACGAAGCATCCGGATGAGGCGGCCAGATTCGTGGCATACCTCACTTCGCCCGCCGCTGACCGTCTCCTCATCGGGGTAGCGAGCCAGCTCCCGTACAGGCGCGGTCTCGCGACCGACGCCCGGTTCGCGGCGTCTCTCCGGCGCTGGCCAACGCTGCAGACCTACGCGACCTACATCGAGCGCACGCGCGACATCGACATCGACCCGGATGTAGTCGAGATATTCGACCTGATCTCGGAGGCGTACGAGGAAGCGTCGATTTACGGAACCGTTCCGGTCCGACAGGCGCTGGCGAGGGTCGCGGATGAAGCGAGGAACATCGTCGATGCGCGCTGAGCAGAAGTCAGGTTCAATGCTCGCGGGTCCGTACGCCGCGTTTCTGCTCATTTTCGCGGCCTACCCGATCGTGTTCGCGCTGGTGCTCGTCTTCCTGCAATGGGACCTGGTGACCGCTCCCTCCTTCGCCGGCCTCGACAACGTGCAGCTGCTGGCGAACGACGGCCGGTTCTGGCGCGCGGTTGGAAACACCTTCGTCTTTCTGAGCATCCACGTCCCGCTGCAGATCGCCACGGCGCTTGGTCTCGCGCTGGCGCTCAACCGTTACCTGGTGCTGCGAAGCTTCTGGCGCGCGGCGTTTTTCCTCCCGGTCGTGATATCCGGGGCGGTAGTCGCGATTCTGTGGAGCAATCTGTACGCAACGGACGTCGGTCTCATCAACAAGCTGCTGGTCCGCATCGGCCTCGACCCGGTTCCGTGGCTGACTGACCCGACCACCGCGATGCCGGCAATCGCCGTCATGGTCACCTGGAAGAACGTCGGGTTCTACGTGATCATCTACCTGGCGGGACTCCAGTACATCCCGAAGAGCTGTCAGGAGGCAATCGATCTCGAGGGCGCATCGTCGTGGCAGCGATTCCGGTATCTGACCGCTCCGATCCTGCTGCCGCAGACGATCCTCGTGATAACGCTTTCGACGATCAACGGCTTTCAGCTTTTCATCGAGCCGTACGTGATGACTGGAGGCGGACCGCTGCGTCGTACTTATTCCGTCGTGCTGTACCTGTACACCAACGCGTTCTCGTACCAGAAGATGGGATACGCGGCAACCATCGGTGTGGCATTGGCGCTGATCATCGGCGCGGTCGTGCTGATTCAGCGAAAAGTGATCGGCAAGGCGGAGGCGTTATGAGTCAGGTGTGGAACGCGCGGCGAGGAAGCCTTGTGCCGGTTCTGCGCCGCATCGGACTCTACGGCGTGCTGACGCTCGCCGCGCTCACCTTCATTTACCCGTTCATCTGGATGGCGTCGAGCACCTTCAAGCCGCCAATCGAGGTCGGCTCACTGGCGCTCATTCCCGCCGACCCCACATTCGACAACTATCGCACGATGTGGGCGCGCGCCCCGTTCGGCCGCGCGCTTCTCAATAGCGTGCTCGTCGCCACGACGATCACGCTCTCGGTGCTGGTGTTCGGCTCGATGACGGCATATGCGATGGCCCGCCTGCATTTCCGCGGCCGGGCGGCGCTCAACGCCGCGACCCTCGCCGTCTTGCTCGTCCCCGGACAGCTGACGCTGATTCCGCTTTACACGTTGATCGTGCAGCTCGGTCTGATCGATACCTACGCGGCGCTCATTCTGCCGTACCTGTTCAATGCCACGGCGATCCTGATGCTGAGGCAGTTCTTTCTGCAAATCCCACAGTCGCTGATCGATGCCGCTCGGATGGACGGCATGAGCGAGCTCAGAATCCTGTTCACGATCTTCTGGCCGCTTTCCAAGCCTGTCCTGTCGATAGTGGCCATCTTCACCTTCATGGGCTCATGGAACGAGGTGCTGTGGCCGCTGCTGGTGGTGCGGGAGCAGCAGCTCATGACCCTGCCGCAGCTTTTGACCGTCTTTGCGCTCGGCGGCGGCGCGGGATCCGTTGGAGTTTCGTTGGCGGCGGCGATGGTTCTGGTCGTGCCGGTAGTCATTGCCTACATGTTTTTGCAACGAAACTTCATTGAGAGTATGGCGGGGGCGGGAATCAAGGGATGAGAGTCTTGCTACAGGCGCACTCAGGGGGGATACAAGTTTTGAGTGTGCAGTCTTGAGTCGTCAGTTAGTCAGTGGTCGTCAGTGGCGGGACGGGCGCGATTTTTCGCGTCCAGAACCTTCCTGCGAAGGCCGCAGAGCATGCGACGGATTTCTACTGTCTCGGCTGATAGGAGGCGGGAGACACGCCGTTGGAGAAGACCACAGTCACCCGCAATCTGGAGCTGATACTCCAACTCCGAGGCGGATCTGATGCTGATTTCGAGAAAGCGCGCGAATTCCTTCGAGCTGGTCGACCCGCAACCTTCGACGATGTTAAAGGCAATCGACTCGGCCGCGTTTGTCATTTGGGATTTCAGTGAACCCCGCTCGCTTCGCGGAAACTTCCTGACGCTTCGCCGCACCCCCAGCGCCAGGCCATGTGCCCTTTCCCATACCAACAACCGTCGGAAGTCCTGCATAAGTGCATACTCGGCGCCCACTGACCGGCAGCGTCATCGGTTCTTTGCCGCCCTAAATCAATCCCCATCGCCCCCTCCACTGAAAACCACTGAAGACTGGGACACTGACAAACTGCCAACTCAATACTTGCATCCCATCGGCCGGACTTCGAATCCTCTGCTGCTCGCTTCAGCCGGAATGCACTGATGCCCTCAGTGAGCTTCGAGCACGTCCGCAAAGCCTTCCACGATGCCACTGTAGTCGAGGACTTCAACCTTACTGTGGAAGATGGGGAGCTACTGGTACTGGTCGGCGGCTCAGGCTCCGGCAAGTCGACGATCCTCCGCATGGTCGCCGGTCTC
>DASTTD010000184.1:0-8531 GCA_035760325.1 Gemmatimonadaceae bacterium | reverse complement strand
GTCACTCGAGACGGCGCGACGCCGTCCTACCGGTCCCGGAGGAGCGCCTTCGCTCGCACCCAGCTCGATTCGAACCACTGATCTCGGGCGGCTGGACTGGCCGGTGGACGGCGCGTTTCTGTACCGCTTCGGGCGGTTCGTAAATCCGAACAACACCACTACGCGCTGGAACGGCATCGGCATCACGGCTCCGGTGGGGACGCCGGTCAAATCGGTTTCCTCCGGCCAGGTCGCGTACGCGGGTCCGATGGGCACCTACGGCAAAACGGTCATCCTCGAGCACGGCGGCGGCGATTACTCCGTGTACGGATCCCTCAATACCATCGAGGTCAGGAAAGGGACGCGCGTGGTGAAGGGTCAGGCGCTGGGAACGGTAGGGGTAACGGACCCGGGCCTGGGAGCGCACCTGCATTTCGAGATTCGCCGCGGGGGTCCGGCGGTGGATCCGGCGGAATGGTTGCGGGCGCGGCGGTGAGCAGAGTAGCTGCAGCTTAACTGCAAACTGAACACGAGGTCTGCTGACCGCTGGACGCTGATCGCTGATCGCTGATCGCTGCAGACGTTAGGACGGTTCAGGCTGCGTTTCTTTTTAGTTTTGAGTTTACCGTTGTTGCGTTGTGCGTTGTTGAGTTACTGCTCGTGGTGGGCTGGCACTCAATAACGGACAACGCAAAAACGGTAAACTCAAAACTCAAAAAGCGACGTTAAGCGACAAGAAGACTCCTTGGACGTCGTGTCAGTTGCACTAAACGTCGAACGATTGGTATGTTCCCGGGTATGACGGTCGTGCAAAAGCTGCTCGGCGTGACCCGGTCAACGATGCGTAAGGCGGCGGTGGTGGTCGCCGCCACGCAGATCATGCTTGGAACCGCCCCCCTAACGGAGAGCGCTTCCCGGAGCAGCAGTGCGCACGTCGAAGCCAGCGGGGTCGATCTCCACCACGCCCACAACGAAGAGTCCTGCATTGCGTGTATCGCGATCAAGGTCTTCGCCGGCGCCGATCTGGAGCAGGCTCCGCTGCCGTGGTCGGTAACGCGGCTCGACGCGGCAGCAGCAGGCTCGGATAGCTTCGATGCGCGGCTGGCCGACGGTCAGCCCCGCTCGCGAGCCCCTCCCTCCCGAATCCTCGGCTAACCCGGACGACAGTCCGGAGCGATTCTTCGCGGCACCACCGCCGCGGAAACCTTCTTGCTCACGACCTGGGCGAGACCCTGCGAGGATGAAATGAAATCAGCAGCAGCAACGATTGCCCTGCTTTGTGTAGCCGTAACTGTTGACGCGCAGGTCAGACCGGTGTCGCCCCGCGACAGCGCGGCCCGGGCCGACAGCATCGCCCGCGCCGATTCCATCGCATTGGTGAGGGAGCTCGAGGCGCTGCAGCGGACGGAAGAAGACACGACTGTTCCTCCGCCGATGACGCCCGGACCGCCCACCGTCAGCTCCCGTCTGCTTCCGGATATCAGCGCGATCGGAGACGTGGTGGGCGACTTTTCGCCGTCAGGCAGCACCATCGAGGGTGGCAGGCGGTTCGAGATCCGCGAAGTGGAGCTGGCCCTAGGCGCGGCCGTCGATCCGTTTTTCCGCGCTGACTTCATACTCGGGATATCGGATCTCGAGGGCATCGCCGTCGAGGAAGCGTACGTCACGGCTCTGGCGTTGCCGTGGCAGCTGTTGGCGAAAGTCGGTCGATTTCACATGCCGATCGGCAAGCAGAACACCACCCATCGGCCCGAGCTCCAGACCGTCGAGTACCCGCATGTCATCCAGCGCTTTCTCGGGCCGGAAGGCGGAAAAGGAACCGGATTGTGGTTCAGCAGGATTTTCGCGCCATTCGGCTTCTATCAGGAGCTCCAGGCTACCGTCGTAGACCACCTCGGAGAAGCCGAAGAGGGCGAAGAGCTCGAGGCCACCGAGCCCAGCAACAAGCGAATTGGCGGTCTCGGCTACTCGGCGCGACTTCGCAACTACTGGGACTTGAGCGAGTCCGCGAACCTGGAGGTCTCCGCGAGTGGCGCAACTTCGCGGCGCACGCAGCCGATTCTCTGCGCCGGAGCTCCAGCGTGCCCGGGCGTGGAGGGTATTCCTGGAATCAACGCGCGGCAGAGCCTCATCGGTGCCGATGTCACCTTCCGGTGGCGTCCGCTCCAGCGTGGTCTGTACAAGTCCTTCATTTTGCAGGGCGAATACATGCGGCAGCTCAACGAATCCGATCCACCGGTGCCGGCCGAATTTGGCGTCGCTACCGAGTTCGTCGGACCACGCCGCAATGTGTCGGGCGCGTATGTCTTCACGCGCTACCAGCTGACTCGCCGGACTCATTTGGGAGGACGCTTCGACTGGATCGGCGAGGACGACTCGGGGGACGCCGGCAGTCTCCGCGCTGCCTCGGCGTACCTGCAGTTCTTCCCCAGCGAGTTTTCAAAGCTCGTCGCTTCGTACGAGCGGTTGATGCCCGGCGGCGGAGGGGATCGCGTCAACCGAATACTGCTCCAGATGACATTCGCGGTTGGTCCGCACCGGCCGCATCCATTCTAGCGCCAACGGTCCTCGAGACCTGGAGGTATACATGTTGAGAGCACTTGCAATCGCGCTTGCGATATCCGTCGCGGCCGCTGTACCGGCGGACGCGCAGGCGTCGCGGACCTCGAAAAAACTCTTCGTCGTCACGACTACGACCGACCTTCACGACATTGCGCATGCGGTCGGAGGGAATCGTATCGATGCGATACACATCAGCGAGGGTTATCAGGACCCTCACTTCGTCGAAGCGAAACCGAGCTTCATTCTGAGACTCAGAAAGGCGGACGTTTTCGCGTACGTAGGCCTCGACCTGGAGGTCGGCTGGATGTCGCTGCTGGTGGACGGGGCTCGCAACTCGAAGATTCGTCCGGGAGGTTCCGGCAATCTGGACGTCTCGCGCGTCATTCCCGTCCTCGACCAGGCGCGCGGCAAAGTCGACCGCAGTCAGGGAGACGTGCATCCGCTGGGGAACCCGCATTACTGGCTCGACGCCGGGAATGGCCGGCGAATCGCGAGATTGTTTCGCGATCGCTTCTCGCGGCTCGACCCGGGCGGAGCCGCAGTATACGCTGAGAACACACGGCAATTCGAGGCGCGACTTTCCGCGGCCGAGCGCGCCTGGGCGCCGTTGCTCGCCAGAATAAAGGGGAAGCCGGTGGTCGCGTGGCACACGAGCTGGAAGTATCTCGCGCAGTATACCGGCATGAACATCATCGGCTTCATGGAGCCCAAGCCCGGCGTTCCGCCATCGCCAGCTCATCTCACCGGGCTTATCGGTACGATCCGGCGCACCGGGGCGAAGGTCATAGTCATGGAGCCATTCTACGATCGTAAGATGGCGGATTTCGTCGCGGCCCGGAGTGGAGCGAAGGTATTGATCCTGCCGCCATCGGTCGGCGGAGTGCGAGCGGTGAGGGACTACATAGGCCTGCTGCGGTACGACATCGAGCAGCTGGCGAACGCCCTCTGATGGCCGATGTCGTCAGGTTCGACGGCGCGGCGCTCGGTTACGGGCGTCGCGCCGTGCTCTCGGACCTGACGTTCAATATCGTCGAGGGAGATTTCCTCGGGATGGTCGGACCCAACGGATCGGGAAAGACCACGATCCTCCGGGCCATACTGGGCACGCTCAAGCCGTTGCGCGGGACCGTCACGCACACGCCAAACATCCGCTTCGGCTACGTGCCGCAGCGGGATCAGGTCGATTACAATTTTCCGCTCACCGTCGTGGACGTCGTGCTAATGGGCCGCTACGACCGGATCGGTCTCGGGCGACGTCCGGGGCGGCGTGATCGCGATCTCGCCTGCAAGGCCCTGGACCACGTTGGAATCGTCGACCTCGCCGATCAGCCGCTGAGCATGCTTTCGGGAGGTCAGAAGCAGCGGACACTGATCGCGCGGGCTCTGGTCGGTGAGCCCAACGTGCTGGCGCTGGATGAGCCGACGTCCGGGATGGATCTCGTCTCGACCACTCAGATTCTCGGCCTGCTGCGCCGGCTCCACGACCGCGACAACCTCACCGTGCTGATGGTGAGCCACGCGCTGAACGAGGTCGCCAACTACGTCGAGCGGATCGGGCTGGTGATGAACGGCGGCTTTCGCATCGGCCCGGTCGATGAGATCATGACTCAGCCTGTTCTCAGCGCGATGTACGGGATACCGGTCGAGGTCGACAGCTTCAACGGTCATCGCATCGTCGTAGCGAAGCGCGAAGGAATTACGGACGCGAATGTTTGACGCCGTAGTTCTTTTTCGCGAGGCGCTGTACGGCGCGCTCGTCATCGGCATCGCCTGCTCGGTGATCGGGGTGTACGTCGTGCTCCGACGAATCGTTTTCGTCGGGGCGGCGCTGGCGGAGCTGTCCTCGGCGGGAATCGCTCTGGCGCTCTGGCTCGAAGGCCAAAGCCTCATTCTCGGCGTGGCGACGCACCCGATCGCGCTGGCGCTCATGCTGACGATAGCCGGTGCGCTCTTCTTCGGCGCGGGAGGCGGCCGCGGCAGGATTCCTCCCGATGCGACTGTAGGTGTCACGTACGCGGTAGCAGGCGCGGTGGGGATACTTCTGATCTCGAAGGCGGCGGTGGGAGAGGCGCACGACATTTTCCTGGCAGGCAACATCCTCGGGATCACGCGCGTCGACACGCTGGTGCTGCTTGCCGTCGCGGTCCCGGTGCTGGTAGTCCACGCGGTCTTTTACAAGGAGTTTCTTTTCGTCTCGTTCGATCGCGAGACGGCCCGCACGCTCGGCTACAACATCAACGTCTGGAACCTGCTTCTCTACTTCACTCTCGGCCTGGTGATCGCGTTCGCGATGCAGTCCGCCGGAGTGATGCTGGTGTTCAATTTTCTGGTGCTGCCTGCCGTCACCGGGATGCTGGTGGCCCGGAGCATGGGCGGTGTTTTTCTGTGGTCGGTGGTGTCGGCGCTCGTGGCGAGCCTGATCGGGTTCACGCTGTCAGTGCGGTTCGACCTGCCGACGAGTCCGGCGATCATCGCCGTTTCGGGAGTGCTAGTGCTCGTCGCGTTTCTGGTGAGGCTGGCGCAGCGACGGTAGGCCGTCCTTTAAGGGAAAGAGAACTCCTTGCCCGGAGGGTAGCCCTACCCCGAAGCGCCCCCCATTTTTCCAGTCCATGAAGCGCGAAGATGCCCTCGATTACCACTCGCAGGGGCGGCCCGGAAAAATCGCGGTCGTACCTACCAAGTCGCTTAACAACCAGCGCGACCTCGCGCTCGCGTACTCCCCGGGCGTCGCGCTCCCCTGCCTCGAGATAAAGGCCAACCCCGAGGACGCCTACAAGTACACCGCCAAGGGTAATCTCGTCGCCGTCGTCACCAACGGAACGGCCGTGCTCGGACTGGGCAACATCGGCGCCCTCGCCGGCAAGCCGGTGATGGAGGGAAAGGGGAATCTCTTCAAGCAGTTCGCCGATCTCGATGTCTTCGATCTCGAGGTCGGTTCGGAAGATCCGGACGACGTCATCAGATTCTGCCAGCTCCTCGAGCCGACGGTCGGAGGGATCAATCTCGAGGACATTCGAGCCCCGGACTGCTTCTACATCGAGGAGACGCTGCGGAAGACGATGAAGATTCCGGTCTTCCACGACGACCAGCACGGAACGGCGATCATCTCGGGCGCAGCTCTGCTCAACGCCCTCGAGTGCACGGGAAAGCGGATAGAAGAGATCAAGGTTGTTTTTTCGGGAGCGGGAGCCGCCGCGATATCGACGGCCGAGCACTACGTCCGTCTCGGTGTGTCGCGCGAGAACATCGTGCTGATCGACAGGCAGGGCGTCATCTACGCCGGCCGTCCCGGCGAGCTGGATCCGTACAAGGCGAAGTTCGCCGGTCACAGCAAGGCGCGCACGATCGCGGATGCGCTCGCCGGCGCAGACGTGTTCGTCGGCCTCTCGGTCGCCGGTGCGGTTACGGGCGAGATGATCGCGAAGATGGCGGATCGTCCGATCGTCTTCGCGCTCGCGAACCCCGAGCCCGAGATACTGCCCGAAGCCGTGCGCGCCGTGCGGCCGGACGCCGTTATCGCGACGGGGCGGAGCGATTATCCGAACCAGGTGAACAACGTGCTCGGCTTCCCGTTCATCTTCCGCGGCGCCCTCGACGCGAGAGCGACCGAGGTGAACGAATCGATGAAGATGGCCGCGACACGCGCGCTCGCCGCGCTGGCGAAGGAGAACGTGCCCGAGAGCGTCTCGCGCCTCTACGGGCTGCGCTCGGTGAAGTTCGGTCCCGACTATCTCATTCCCTTCCCGTTCGATCCGCGAGTCCTTCTCTGGGTCGCTCCCGCGGTCGCCTGGGCGGCGGTCAGCAGCGGCGTGGCCAAGGAAATGATCGACCTCGAGCACTATCGCGAGCGGCTCGAGGAACGGCTTGGGCGGGCGCGCGGCATCATGCGTGGCATCATCAACCGCGCGGTGCGCGACCCCAAGCGCGTCGTCTTCCCCGAAGGAGAAGAGCCCAAGATCATTCGCGCCGCGCGCATGATCGTCGAGGAGGGCATTGCGTCGCCGATTCTGCTCGGCCAGACGGAGGTGATTCAGCGCATCGCATCCGAGAACCAGATCTCGCTCCGCGACATCATGATCGAGGACCCCGGAACCTCCGAGAAGCGCGACAAATACGCCGAGTACCTCTGGAAACGCCGGCAGCGAAAGGGACTCAGCCACGGCGAAGCGCACCAGCTGCTCTTCAACGGCAACTATTTCGGCTCGGTGATGGTCGCGTGCGGCGATGCGGATGCCCTGCTGGCCGGAGTCGGGATGCATTATCCCGAGACGATCCGCCCGGCTCTACAGGTCATCGGCGCGCATCCGAAGGCGGAGGTAGTGAGCGGCCTCTACATGCTGGTGTTCGAGAAGCACGTGATCTTCTGCGGGGACACCACGGTGAACATCGAGCCGACATCGGAGCAGCTGGCGCAGATCGCGTATTCCGCCGGCCGCATCGTCCGCACGTTCGGGCTGACGCCGCGCATCGCGATGCTGTCGTTCTCGAATTTCGGATCGGTGCGCCATCCCGAAGCGGCAAAGGTCGCGCTGGCCGTCGACATTCTCCGCAAGCGCGATCCCACCCTCATCGTCGACGGGGAGATGCAGGCGGACACCGCGATGGACGAGAACATCCTGAAGGCGTCCTATCCGTTCAGCGTTCTCAAGGAGCGCGCGAACGTGCTCATCTTTCCCAACCTCAGCGCCGGCAACATCGCCTACAAGCTCCTGCATCATCTCGGCGGCGCGACGAGAATCGGGCCGATTCTGGTGGGTATGAATCTTCCCGTACATGTCCTCGAGCAGGGTGCTGATGTACAGGACATCGTCAATATGGCTGCCGTCGCGGTGATGGACGCGCAGCAGCGAATCAACGAGAGGAAGGGAAGCAATGGCGACTGAGGCAAGGCCGCATCGCACGTCCGCGGCCCGTGAAAGCGGCGTCGGTCTTGCTGCGCAGGGTCTCCACCCGAGGGGAGAGGTATCGTGGAATCTGATTGCGCCCGAGCTGTTGCAGGCCGCCGCCCGGCGCGGCGAGGGCGAGTTTGCGGACATGGGGCCTTTCGTCGCCGTCACCTCTCCGCATACCGGCCGCTCCCCCAATGACAAATTCGTAGTCAGGGAGCCCGGCTCGGACAACGACGTGGACTGGGGAAAGGTCAACCAGGCACTGTCGGTCGAGAAGTACGAGCGGCTCCTGACTGACGTCCGCCGGTACCTCGACGAGTCGGCACAGCTTTTCGTTCAGGATCTCTACTGCGGGGCAGATCCCGCGTACCGCCTCTGCGTTCGTTACGTCTCGCCCAGCGCGTGGCACATGGCGTTCGTGCGGAACATGTTCATCCGGCCGGAGCTCAGCGACCTTCCCACGTTCGATCCCAACTTCACCGTGCTCCACGCACCGGAGTTCCAGGCGACGCCGCTGGCGCACGGGACCAGGAGCGGCACCTTCATCGTTCTCAATCTCGACGCGCGGACGGTGCTCATCGGCGGCACCCACTACGCCGGCGAGCTGAAGAAGTCGATGTTCACGGTGATGAACTACCTGATGCCCAAACAGGGCGTGCTGTCGATGCACTGCTCCGCCAACGTCGGCAAAGGCGGAGACACCGCGCTGTTCTTCGGGCTGTCCGGAACCGGCAAGACGACGCTCTCCGCGGATCCGGAGCGCAGCCTCGTTGGTGACGACGAGCACGGCTGGTCGAAGGAGGGAATCTTCAACTTCGAGGGCGGCTGTTACGCGAAAGTCATCAACCTCTCCGCGGAGAACGAGCCGGACATCTACCGCACGACGCAGATGTTCGGGACGGTGCTCGAAAACGTCGTGCTCGATCCCGCCACCAAGAAGGTGCGTTTCGCCGATCAGTCCATCACCGAGAACACACGCGGCTCCTACCCGCTGCATTACATCCGCAACCACGTTCCGAGCGGACGCGCGGGCCATCCGAGGAACGTCGTTTTCCTGACCGCCGACGCCTTTGGCGTGTTGCCGCCGATCTCGAAGCTCAC
>DASTTD010000183.1:0-9702 GCA_035760325.1 Gemmatimonadaceae bacterium | reverse complement strand
CCCGCTACCTGGCCGCGATCGCGCGTGATGATCGGGGCTGTGCTCGTATCGTCGTAGATGCTGCCGGTGCGGCGCTCGGGCTGTCGCCGCTCCTGGGGGCGGATATTCCGGGCGGGAGCGAAGAACCGGATGCTCGACCGCGCGTCCTCCAGGTAATTCGCCACGATGTCATCGCCGGCGAGAGTCGCGCTGACGAGGGCATCCCTGCCTTCCGGTATGATCGTCGTCCACCGCTCCGGGCGGGGGTTGAATATCGGGATCGCCACAATGCGGCCTTTCGGCGCATTCAGGTTCGTCTTCACGTAGAAGATCAGCCCCCGGTTGCCCACGAACTCGTACTCGGCGTCGAGCTTGTCCAGCAGCCGCACCACCGGATTGGCGATCTTCGGCCTGCGAGGGTTGTCGAGATCGACGAAATAGAGCCGGGTCTTGTCGGTGCTGCCCTGAGCGATGTGGATCGCCAGATAGTGGCCGTCGTCGCTGACCTCTCCGTACATCAGCCATTCGGGCTCGTCGGGGCGATCGAAGATCAGCTCGTCGCGCGACTGCGGCCGGCCCAGCCGGTGGTAGTAGAGCTTGTGATTCTTGTTGACGTTGGTAAGCGAGTTACCCGACGTTGGCTCGTCGTACCGCGAGTAGAAGAATCCCCTGTTGTCGCGAGTCCACGACAGGCCCGAAAACTTCACCCATTTTATGACGTCGGGCAGGTCACGCCCGGTATTGACGTCGCGCACGCGGATCTCCTGCCAGTCCGATCCGCTGGTCGACAGGCTGTACGCCAGATATCGCCCGTCGCTGGACGCTGAGACGTTCGAGAGAGCGACCGTTCCGTCAGCCGACAGGATATTCGGATCGAGAAGAACTCGAGGCGGAGCATTTCTCCGGTCCTGGACGTAGAGGATGCTCTGGTTCTGGAGCCCACTGTTCTGAAAGAAGAAGTAGCGATTGCCTTCCTTGAAGGGCGCCGAAGTGCGAGCGTAATTCCAGAGCTGGGTGAGGCGATTCCTGATCGCGGCTCGCTCGGGGACGCGGGCGAGGTAGCTTTCGGACAGCCGGTTCTGGGCTTCGACCCAGGCCCTGGTCTCGGGAGCGTCGGTGTCCTCGAGCCAACGATAGGGATCGGCGACGCTCGTGCCGTGGTAGACGTCGGTCTGGGTCCCCCGCGTGGCGGGAGGATAGGAGAGTGGCCGGCTTTGGGTCTGGGCAATCGCGCTTGTCGCGAGCAACGACAGCAGGGCGCAGGAACGGAGGATCTTACGATACATGGCAGGTGGCTGTGTAAGGTGATGTTCAGGAATCTACGATGACGCGCCGCGCCGATACCAGCGCGCCCGATCTCAAATGAGGCAGTGAACGGAAAATGAGTGAACTCTCAAAGCCTGGCAGCCCCAACCGTCAGTACTGGCTCCTCAAGGCAGATCCTGAGGCCTTCTCGATCGACGATCTCTGGAATGCTCCCGGCCGGATTACTCACTGGGACGGGGTGCGGAACTTTCAGGCGCGTAACTTCCTGCGGGAGATGAAGCGAGGCGATCTGGCATTTTTCTATCATTCGGGCGGCAAGGATCCTGGAATCGTCGGGATCGCTGAAGTCGTACGTGAAGCATACCCCGATCCGACCGCTTTGGACCCGAAGGACCCGCACTTCGATGCGAAGAGCAAGGACGGGGAGTCGTCCTGGTCGGCGGTCGATGTTCATGGTACGGAGCGTTTCTCGCGCCCGGTAAGCCTGAGCGAGATGCGTACGAACCCCGACCTCGCCGGGATGCCGCTGCTGAAGAAGGGAAACCGTCTCTCGGTTCAGAAGGTAGGAGCCGCGGAATGGAACGCGGTGCTGGCGCTGAGCAAGGTCCCCCGCCAGTGAGTGTCGTCCGTCGTGGCGCGTTGGCGTTCATCGTCGGCGCGTGGCTTACGATGGACGGCGCCCGCGCAGTTTGCCAGACCGGCCTTCCTCCCACAGACGGTGCAGCGGCAAGCCGCCCGCTCGACGATTTCATGCGGGTTGCCACGCGCTACCAGTACGACGACGTGAGCGGCATCGAGCCGTGGCATGATTGGTCGTTGTCGTTCGCGCAGCGGACTCCGCTTGGATCCGTAATAGCCGGAGTGAACACCGCGCGACGGTTCGGAAAAAACGGCGCGCAGCTGGAAGTTCAGGCGTATCCATATCTGACGGCGCGAAGCTATCTCGCGCTCAATGGAGCGTGGTCGGGATCCACCGGTGTGTTTCTCCCCATGCGACTGTCGGGCGAAGCCTTCTACAACTTTGCCAGCGGGTGGGAGACCTCGGTCGGCGCGCGCTACTTTCAGACTCCCGGACCAGATGTGCTCTACTACACGGGCACACTCGGCAAATACTTCGGAAATCATTGGGTTTCAGGACGTCCGTATCTTACCGGTTTCGCCCGCGGTGATTCCTACGGCTGGGAGCTGACGGGCCGCCGATATTTCGCGGATCGGTTTGACTACCTCTCGTTGTTGGTAAGTCGGAGCGTGGGTGCGGCTCCGGAAACCCGCGACCCTCAGCTGTTCACGCAATCAGAGAGGCCGAGCAGCTTTCTCGCGCGACTGGATCGACGCCAGCGTCTTGGCGCGTCCCATTTGAGGTTGACCTACGGAGCAGGGTACGAGCGCGAGCGGATTGCTCCTGGAGTCACGCGCCTGCACCGGACGGGAACGCTCGGCGTGGAATGGTTCGTTCCTTAACTTACCGGGAGCCGGCTGTTACCAGGTCCTCTCGACAAAGGAGATCGTTTATTTGAGGCGCCGTGACTGACGTCGGCAGTGCGAAGGTTTCCACCGGCCTCGCAACCGTATGGGAGCATTTTCGGGAGGCGACTCTCAAGCGAGTCGATCTGATCGAAGACGCCGCGATTGCGCTTCTGGAGGGCCGACTGTCGCCCGACCACCGTCGCCAGGCCGAACGGGAAGCGGGCAAGCTGGCGGGATCGGCGGGGACGTTCGGATTTCCGCGCAGCTCGCAGATCGCCCGTGAGATCGAAAAGAAGCTGTCCGGTGAATCGTCCGCCCAGCTCGATGCCGTGTTCATCTCGGAGCAGCTGCTGGCGCTGCGCGCGGATCTGGAAGGTATTCCCCAGGCGCTGTCGGCCGGGTCGGAAGCGTTCGAGGGTGGTGACTCACCCGTGCTGTTGCTCGTGAAGGTCGAGGACACCCTTGCCGAACGCATCGCCACCGACGGCGAAGCTCGCGGATTGAGGATTCTTTCGAGCTCAAGCCCGGACGCCGCGAGGTCGATGCTGGCGACGGAACAGGTTTCGGCGGTTCTGGTCGGGTTGGGCGCAGCAAACGACGATGGTGACGTGCTCGCTTTCCTCGCCGAGCTCGGAGCGCGTGATCCCCCCCTACCGTCGATGGTGATCACTCACCGCCATACCTTCGCGGACCGTCTGGAGGTCGCCCGCCGCGGGGCTCGCAAATTCATAGATCACGCGACCCCTCCGCGCGCGATCGTGGACGCGGCAATGGTCGTACTGCGGGAAACGCGCGGGGCTTCAGCGACGATTCTCGCGGTCGACGACAACACCCAGATACTGGGTCTCCTCGAAACGCTGCTCAGGCGTCGCCGCATGCAGGTCGTCACCCTCAGCGACCCCCTTCGCTTCTGGGATGTGCTCGAGGAGACCAACCCGGATCTCGTCATCCTCGATCTCGAGATGCCGCACATCAACGGGCATGAGCTCTGTCGCGTGATGAGGAACGACCGACACTGGTCGCAGCTCCCCGTCGTGTTTCTGACCGGCCACGGGGATCCGGCGAACTTCCAGAAGGCCTTTGCCGTCGGAGGCGACGACATCGTGCTCAAGCCGTTCGCCGGATTCGAGCTGATCACGCGCGTCGAGAACCGGCTTCAGCGCGCCAGAATAGAGCAGGAAACCGCTGACATCGACGAGCTCACCGGCCTGGCGAATCCGAGGCGGGCGACGGAAACCATGGGGCGCTTTCTTCGACTCGCCCGCCGCAAGTCGGATCCCTATTGTATCGCGGCCGTGGAAATAGACCGCTTCTCCAAATTGAGCGAGCGGTACGGCCGCTCCGCCGTCGATGCGGTCGTGAGCTCGTTCGCGCATCTCCTCACCCAGTCGTTTCGCGCGGAAGATGTGATCGGACGGTGGAGCGAGGGAGAATTCGCGGTCGGGATGTACGGGAGCACGAAGGAGCAGGCGGTCGTCAAGCTCACGCGTCTGTTCGGCGAACTGCAGCAGCAGAAATTCGCTGGTGACGGCCGCGAAGCGTTTCACGCGAGCGCGAGCGCGGGTGTCTCCCAGTATCTGGTCGATGGAGCCAGTGTGGAGGAGCTTCATAAATCAGCGAGCGCCGCCCTGTCGCAGGCGAAGTCTATCGGTGTCAACCAGGTCATCGAAGCTGGGGCGCCTGTCCCGGAGTCAGCGACGTCGCAGGTGGATGTCGCTCTCGTAGATGACGACGAGGCCCTCGTCGGCCTCCTGCGTCACGCCATGGAGAGCCGCGGACTCAAGGTCGCCATATTCGCCGACGGCGAAGCGGCCGCCACCGCACTGACTGGCAACGTTCCCGAAGTTCGCGCCAGCATCATCCTGCTCGGCGTCGATCTGCCGGCTCTCAACGGTCTCGAGGTCCTGCGTCGTCTCAATCTCGTGGGTGTGACGAAGTCGAGCAATGTCGTCATGCTGACGGCCCGCGCCGGCGAGAGTGACGTGTTGTCGGCCTTCGAGCTGGGCGCCGTCGATCATATCGCGAAGCCTTTCAGCGTTCCTGTGCTGATGCACAAGGTGCGCTCCCTCGTCAGGCAAACGCGCGAGTGATAAGCGAGACTGTCCTCGACTTCCTGATGCTGTCGGAGGTCACGCTGCTGCTGGCATCCGTTGCGGTTTTCTTCATGCACGGAGCGTGGCTGTTCTTTCATAAGCGGAGGCACGAGCGGCTGATCAGCGACGCGAGACAAAGACTGGCGCGGCTGCTCACCCGCTCGACAGTCGATCCCGAAGATGTGCTCGAGCTGAAAAAGCTGCCGCGCCGCGTCCAGGTCGCGGTCTTTCTGGAGCTGTCACAGAACGTGAGCGGGGCCGGAAAGGAGAGGCTTCGGTTCCTTGCGGGTGAGATCTCGCTCCTGACTCGCGCCAGAAAATTCGCACAGAGTCGGCGCTGGCGCCGCCGGCTGAGAGGCGCGCGCCTGCTCGCGCGAATGGACGTCTCCGACCCGGTAGTGGAGCGCCTGCTGCGCGATTCTCATCCCGCCGTCCGCGCGCAGGCCGCCGAGTGGGGAGCGGCGCAGCCGTCGCTTCCCGTCGTGAACGAGATGCTCGGCATGCTCGCTGACCCGGCGACGATGGCGCGCTTCGCGGTGCAGGACGCGCTGCTCCGAATGGGAGCGATCGTGATCGATCCGCTCGCCCGGTTCCTGGGCTCTCATTCCGGAGAGCCCGCCGAATACGGTCTCAAGGTGGCCGAGGCGCTTGCCGGTCCGCGGTTTCTTCCTGCCGGAATCCGTTTCTCGACAAGCAACGATCCGATCCTTCGCGCTCACGCCGCGCACCTCCTCGGCGCGATTGGAGATGTGTCCGCGGCGTCAAAGCTCGTTCAGATGCTGTCCGATCCGGACCCCGAGGTACGCGCCGCTGCCGCGCGAGGCCTCGGCCGCATGCGCTACTGGCAGGCCGCGGCCAGCCTGGCGAAGAGTCTCTGCGATTCCACCTGGCGGGTACGGCGCGAATCGGGGCTGGCTTTGCGCGCTATCGGCGCGCCCGGCGTGCTGCTGCTGCGCCGGGCGCTCAAGGGCAGCGACAAGTTTGCCGCGGACATGGCGCAGCTGATTCTGGACCTTCCGGCGACGGCAGGATGATTCCGCGCCGATGACCGAAACTATCGAAGCGTTCGCGCTGGACGCCATCGTCAGGGCCGAGATCGTCGCGCTCTTCTACTTTTTTGCGGTCAACGGCTGGTATCTCGTGCTCCTCATCAGCGCAGCGCTGGAGATGCGCCGGCACGTCATTCTGATTACGGACGAAAGCCGTCATCTCCTCCTCAGCTCGACGCTTTCGCCGACGATTTCCATCCTCGCTCCCGCCTACAACGAGGAGGCGACGATCGAGGAAAGCCTGCGCGCGCTCCTCGCGCTGCACTACACCCGGCTAGAGGTAATCGTAATCAGCGACGGATCGAAGGATCGAACGGTTCAGGTGCTGATCGATCGCTTCGATCTCGTTCCCGTGAAGAGAATTTATGAGCAGCGGGTCAAGACGAAGCCCGTGCGCGCGTTGTATCGCTCGGCGAGCTACCCCGCGCTGGTGGTCATCGACAAGGAGAATGGGGGAAAGGCCGACGCCCTGAACGTCGGACTGAGCTTCGCGCGCAGCGAGCTCGTTTGCGCGATGGACGCGGACACACTCATCGAGGGAGATGGCCTTCAGAGGATGGTCAGGCCGTTCCTCTATTTTCCCGATGTGGTCGCGACCGGCGGAACGATTCGGGTCGTGAACGGCTCCGAGGTCCGCTTCGGCCGAATCGTCAAGACGCGAGTGCCGTCGCACCCGCTCGCCGGAATTCAGATCGTGGAGTACCTGCGCGCCTTTCTCTTCGGCAGACTCGGCTGGAACCGGCTGGGAGGGAATCTCATCATCTCCGGCGCCTTCGGCCTGTTTCGCAGAGAGTCCGTCCTCGCGGCCGGCGGTTACCTGCACGAGACGGTGGGCGAGGATATGGAGCTCGTGCTGCGGCTCAAGCGCCTGTCGTACGAGCGCGGAGGTCCGGGCAGAATTGCATTCGTTCCGGATCCCGTCGCGTGGACCGAGGTGCCCGAGTCACTCAGGATTCTCGGGCGGCAGCGGGATCGCTGGCATCGAGGTCTCGCCGACGTGCTGTGGAGACACCGCGCAATGTTTCTGAATCCGCGCTACGGAGTCACGGGCCTGTTCGTCTTTCCCTACTACGTGCTGGTGGAGCTGCTGGCACCCGTGATCGAAGCCGCTGGCCTCCTGGCGATCGCGGTCAGCCTCATTTTCGGCGCGCTCGACTGGAGCATTGCGCTTCTGTTTTATCTCACCGCTTACGGTCTGGGCACTGCGTTGACCGCGTTCACGCTGGTGCTCGAGGATCTGAGCTTCCATCGCTACGAGACCTTCAGGGACCGCGTGCTCCTTTTCTGGTGGGCCCTGCTCGAGAATCTCGGATATCGGCAGATCACCGTTTACTGGAGACTCCGCGGTCTCTGGAAGTTCTTCCGTGGAAGGAAGGAGTGGGGAGTGATGACGCGAAAGGGATACCTTCTATCCGATTCCAGGTAGCGCGAGAAAAATGGCAGTGCCACACGCTCGAGTCGCTCGCGCACGCGGTTTCCGTGATCTCCTTCGTAAATCTCGAAGAAATGCCCGATCCCCAGCTGCGTCAGCTTCTCATCGAGTGCTCTGACATTCACCGGAATGTCCGTTAGTCCGTCGGACTCTCCCGCGTCGATCCCGATCTTGAGCTGAGTCAGGTTTTGCCGGTAACGCGCGAGCTGTGTTAGCGGAGGATCCCAGTCGGCAAGGGAGGCCGAGTCGGCGATCAAAGTACTGTCTCGTGGGACAAAGGGATACGCGATGAACAAAGGGGGACGTTTCGGCGCTGGTGAATAAACCGCCGTCAGGGCCATGAGGAGATTCGCGTGAAAGCCCGCGGCTCTGATCTGCGATGTATCCGTCACGGCGACTGCTCTTTTCCATGTCTCCACGCGCCCGGGAAACGTCAGGTCCGTGTATTGCCGGCCGAGACAGCATGGACTGAGCGCGTAGACCGCGGAGAAAACGCCGGGATTGCGCATTGCGACGGTCAATGCACCGTATCCGCCCATGGAGTGGCCGGCTATTCCGCGGCTCGCCGGTTTCGCGATGGTGCGATAGCGCCGGTCGATGTGGCGGATCAGATCCTTCGCCACGAAGTCTTCCCATCTTCCAGTCGCGGGAGAATTGGCGTAAAAGCTGCCATCGAAGCGATTGCGCGCGTTGGGTGTGACGACGATCATCGGCTGCACCTTTCGCGCTGCGATCAGGCTGTCCATTGAGACGCGCACGTTGAGGTCCTGGTACGCGCCCTTGATGAACGCCCGATGGTCCGCGGCAAACCCATGCAGGAGGTAAATCACCGGGAAACGCCGGCCGACATCGGTGGAATACTGGGGAGGCAGGTACACCGACACCGCGCGGTTGTCGGAGTCGCCGAGAAGGTTGCCGCGAAGCGAAGGGGCGGAAACGCCGATAGTGTGGATAACTCCGCCTCGCCAGTCGTTCTGAGCTAATCCTGGCGTCGACATGGCCAGGAACAGGAGAGCAGCTCGGCTTATCGGAGTCATCGGCGGTAGGCTAAATTTGATGTAATCAACTGGAGAACAGGATGTCGAAGTCCGGTACGACTGCGCCCCCCAAAAAAAAGAATACCGCGTCGGCGCCTGCGAAAAAGAATACCGCGCCGGCGTCCCGGACTGCCGCACCGGCCGCCCAGGATGGCAGCCTCGAGGTGAAGGATACCCGCACCTCCAGGGATTACAGCATTCCGATCGTCGATAGCGCCATCCGCGCGACCGATCTCAAGAAGCTGAAGACTTCGGATCCGGAGGATCTCGGCCTCGTCAGCTACGATCCGGCCTTCCTGAACACCGCCTCCTGCCGCAGCGCCATCACCTATATCGATGGCGACAAGGGCATTCTCCGCTATCGTGGTTACCCGATCGAGCAGCTCGCCGAGAGCGCCAGCTTTCTCGAGGTCGCGTGGCTCCTTCGGCACGGAGAGCTGCCGAACCAGCAGGAATACGACCAGTTCGTGCACGACATCACGTTCCACACCTACGTGCACGAGAACATGCGGAAGTTTCTCGAGGGGTTCCGCTACGACGCGCATCCGATGGCGATGCTCAACAGCTCCATCGCGGCTCTCGCGTCGTTCTATCCATCGGCGCGAAACATCTTCGACGAGACCGAGCGAAACATCTCGATCATCCGGCTCCTCGCGAAGACGCCCACCATCGCCGCGTTCTCTTACCGCCATGTGAAGGGTCTCCCCTTCGTCTATCCAGACAATCGACTCTCGTACGTCGAGAATTTTCTATCGATGGTCGCACGGATGACGGAGTCGAAGTACGAAGCGAATCCGATCTTCGCGCAGGCGCTGGAGATTCTCTTCATTCTCCACGCGGATCACGAGCAGAACTGCTCGACCAACGCGGTGCGTGCCGTGGGATCGTCGCACGTCGATCCGTTCTCGGCGGTGTCAGCCGGAGTTGCCGCATTGTTCGGCCCACTCCACGGCGGAGCGAACGAGCAGGTGCTCCGCATGATCAAGGAGATCGGCACTGTGAAGAACGTTCCCGGCTTCATCGAGAACGTGAAGAGCGGGGAAGGCGGCAAGCTGATGGGCTTCGGACACCGCGTCTACAAGAGCTACGATCCGCGCGCGAAGATCGTGAAGAAGCTCGCGGACGATGTGTTCAACGTCGTCGGCGTCGACAAGGATCTCGAGATTGCTCTCGAGCTGGAGAGGATCGCGCTGTCGGATGACTACTTCGTCTCGCGGAAGCTGTATCCGAACGTCGATTTCTACACTGGTCTGATCTACCGCTCGATGGCATTTCCGACCGACTTCTTCACGGTTCTCTTCGCCATCGGCAGGATGCCGGGCTGGCTCGCTCAGTGGGAGGAGATGCTGCTCGACAAGGAGCAGAAGATCGCTCGGCCG
>DASTTD010000182.1:0-6210 GCA_035760325.1 Gemmatimonadaceae bacterium | reverse complement strand
GTAACCGACACAGTCCCTGCCTCGCGGTCAGAGGCACAATACGATCTGAGCGCAGGCCTTACCCGCGGTCCCGCGCGGATCGAGGTGAGAGACCGACTGCGCTCGATAGACGGCACGACCTACAATTCGGTGTCCGCCCGTTTCGACATCGCCACGTCGTGGGCGGTGTTGAGCGGGTTTGCGGAGAACGACGGATTTCGTCGGTCGACGAACGCCGATGTCGGGTTGCGATTCCAGCCGCTTTCCTTCATTGCGGTGTCAGGCTCCGTTGCGCAGACGACCGCGCGGTCGACCGAGAGTTTGTTTCCTTCGAGCCGATCGGCGCGGGGTGAGGTCGGCTTACGCATCCTCGGGCCGTGGTTCTCCTTCGGCGTGATGACCCTGGACAACGCATTCGTTCCCGCCCCGATCGTCTACGACACTCTGCTCCAGCCAGTCTCTCTCGTCCGGTCCCAGGGCATCATTGGCGCGATTCGGGGCCCAATCGGCCGTGGCTTCGGCATCGACGCGTTCCTGACGAGATGGAGTGGAGAGGAGCCCTATCGCCCTCAGTATCAGAGCAGGTCGGAGATCAATTTCTCGAGCACATTTCCGCGGCGCTTTCCCAGCGGGAACTTCGAGGTGCGATCATCCGTCGTGTACGAGTACCGCGGAGGCGCTACTTTCCCGCTCCCGACGAGCGACCTCGGGGTAGTGGCCGCGAAGACGATCTCTGCGCTGCTGGAAATCAGGATCATGCGCGGGGTGTTGACCTACCAGCAGCGGAACATCCTCGCCTATCAGCACGAGATCATCCCGGGCTTCGAGATGCCGCGGGTACTCGCGATCTACGGCGTACGCTGGGACTTCTGGAATTGACAAATGTCGTTGTCGCTCCGTAGCTTAGCCCACCTCACATGATAAGCAGCATGACGGGTTTCGGCGCAGCCGATGGAGTCGCCGGCGAGACCAGGGTCAGTGTCGAGATTCGAACCGTCAACCATCGGTTCTTCAGTCCAAGCCTCAAGCTGCCCGCCGCCTACGGCAGGTGGGAGGGCGACCTTAGAGAGCTGCTCCGGCAGCGGATCGCGCGCGGCCACGTGACTCTGTCCGTGCGCATCGATCGCGATCCCTCCGCTGCTTCGCTGAGCATCGACGAGGCTCGCTTCGCTCAGTACCTCGCGGCTGTCCGCGAACTGAAGAAGAAGCATTCGATCGAGGGCCCGATCGACATCTCCACGATCCTGCGACTTCCCGATGTCGTCGCCTCGCAGAGCGAGGTGGTGCCGGCCGACGCCGGAGACGCCTTGACGGAGATCGTCCGGAGAGCGGTCGATGCTCTGGTCGTGATGCGTCAGGCCGAGGGGGCACAATTGGCCGCCTTTCTGGTTGAGCGGGTGTCGGTCGTGGAGTCAGCACTCGGCCGGGTCGAGAAGCGGGCTCCAGCGCGCCTGAGGGAGCATCACGAGCGGGTGCGGCGAACCGTAAGCGACCTCGTCGGTGCGGCGGGCGCCGACCCGCAGCGAATAGCCCAGGAGATCGCCATTCTGGCCGACCGCCTCGATGTGACGGAGGAGCTCGACCGGTTTCGTTCGCACCTCTCCGCGTTCCGCGAAACCGCGGTTTCCCGGACTGCCGAGCCGGTCGGAAAAAGGCTCGGCTTCATTCTTCAGGAGATGGTTCGCGAGGCCAACACGATTGGAAGCAAGGCCAGTGACGCGGCGATTCAGGAGGACGTAATCGCGATCAAGGAGGAGCTGGAGCGCATTCGGGAACAGGTCGAGAATCTCGAGTGAATCCGGTTCCGATCATCCTCTCCTCGCCTTCGGGCGGCGGAAAAACCACGATCGCGAGAAGGCTCCTGGACGTCAGGCACGACGTTGGATATTCCGTTTCATGCACGACTCGTCCGCCGCGGGAGGGGGAAGTCGAAGGGCGTGACTACTACTTCCGGTCGAGAGAAGAGTTCGAGCTGGGCCGGATGGCGGGCGAATTCGCCGAATCAGCGGAGGTGCACGGGCACCTCTACGGAACTCTGCGCTCGGAGGTCGAGCGCGTGCTGGCATCCGGGCGCCATGTCATGATGGATATCGACGTCCAGGGCGCCCGGCAGTTTCAGGCAGCGTTTCCAGCCACACTGCTGATCTTCGTCCTTCCGCCCTCCGCCCGGGTGCTGCTGGAGCGCCTCGAAGCCCGCAAGACCGAGGACGCGCGATCCCTGACTCTTCGGCTCAAGAGTGCCAAAGAGGAGCTCAAGGCGGTAGATTTGTATCCGTACGTCGTCGTGAACTACGAGGTGGAAGCCGCCGTGGAGCAGGTTTGCAGGATCATCGACGGCAAGGTGGGCAAGACGCTCCGTTCCGGAGAGCTCGAGCGGAGATTGTCCGAGCTCGTTGCAGGAATCGATCAGGCCATCGACCATTATTCAAAGAGGCGGTAAATGCAGGTTTTCATTCCGACCGAAGTCGCGCGCCACGCGACGAACAAGTATCTCGGCGTTCTCGTCGCCGCGAAGTACGCCCGAGTTCTCAACGAGTTTCCGCGCGACCGTTCGGCGCCCGGCGAGAAGAAGCTGACCACCCGCGCCCTCGAGGAGCTCACCAACGGCGAGGTCGAGTATCGCGTCATTCCACGGCGCCGCTCGGAGTAACTACCGCGCGCCCTTTCGCGGGTAAAAGAGTTCTCCTCGGAATAACCGGGGGCATCGCCAGCTACAAGTCAGTGTGGCTGGCGCGTTTGCTTACACAGGCGGGCTCCGAGGTGGATGTAGTGATGACACGCGCCGCTCGCGAGTTCGTCGGCCCGGTTACCTTCGAGGCCGTGACCGGACGTCCGGTGCACTCCGAGATTTTCGGTCCTGGCAACGCGCTCGACCACATTAGCCTGGCCCGGGCCGCGGATGTGATCGTCGTTGCTCCGGCAACGGCGGACTTCATCGGTCGCGCCGCTCACGGGCTCGCCGACGATCTCCTCACGGCGATCCTGCTCGCCGCCGACGCAAAGATCCTGCTGGTTCCGGCGATGAACGATCGCATGTGGTCTCACGTGCAGACGGCTCGGAACGTCGAGCAGGCGCGTTCCATTGGGTATCGTGTCCTGGATCCATCCGAGGGACCGCTGGCGGTCGGTGAAGGGAGCGGTCCGGGGAGGATGCCGGAGCCGGAAGAAATCATGAGTCACATCGGCCGGCTGCTCGAACCCCCCGCTGCACTCTCGGGGAAAAGCGTCGTTGTCACGGCAGGCGCGACGCGCGAGGCAATCGACCCCGTGCGCTTCATTTCCAATCACAGCAGTGGAAAGATGGGAATTGCGATCGCTCGCGCTGCCTGGCGGCGTGGCGCTGATGTTACCCTGATCGCCGGGCATGTAGATGTTGATCTGCCGGGCGAGGTGAGGGTCGTGCGGGCGGGATCGGTGGAAGAAATGACGAACGCCGTGGCGACCGCACTGCCTGACGCGGATGTCCTTTTCATGGCTGCCGCGCCGGCCGATTTTCGGCCGTCGTTGGCTGACTCGAAGAAGATCAAGAAAGCGGGTGGCCCGCCGTCAGTGGAGCTCGAGCACGCGGGCGATATTCTCTTGACCACCATCTCGCGGCGTAAAAAAGGGAGCGTCATCGTCGGGTTCGCGCTCGAGACGGATAACGGCACGGACAACGCGCGGCTCAAGCTCGGCGAAAAGCAGCTCGACTTCATCGTGCTCAACGACGCGACGGAGCCCGGCGCGGGCTTCGGCGTCGATACCAATCGGGTGACGCTTCTCGGTCCCAACGGAAAGGAAGAGCCGCTCGCATTGATGTCGAAGATAGAGCTGGCTGACGTGCTGCTGGATCGGGTCGAGGAGAAGCTGAATGGACGCTAGAGACATGCTCCGCCGCTACATCGAGCAGCGGCGCGAGGTCGGCGAGACCGAGCTCGTGCTGGACGGGCTGCACGTCGACGAAGTGATGCGGCTTCTCGGTGCCGCCGGCAGAACGACGATTTCTCGCACCTCGCCCCGTGAAGGAGTCCCTGTTTCGACGACCGAGCATCAGGATTGGCGCGCGACCCTGAGAGAAGCAGGGGTCGTTGATGAAGTCGCGAAGGGTGACGCGCCAGCCCCGGCTGTGCGGGATCCAGGCGAGGATGCGACTCAGCCGGCCCCGCGCGCTGGGCGCCTGGATTTTGCTCCCGGATCGAGGGAGGAAATCCCACCGGAGGCAGCCTTCAGGAAAGGGATAGTCGTAGGTCCGGTCGAGGCCGAAATCATTCCTGATCTCATCGCGCGGCTGCCATCGTTGAGTGCGGTTGCCGAGAAGGTGCAGGAATGCAGGCGGTGCCCGCTTTACGCCACCGCGACGAACGGCGTACCCGGCGAGGGAGATCCCAATGCCGGCCTCGTGTGCGTCGGCGAGGCTCCGGGCGCCAATGAGGATGCGACGGGCCGTCCCTTCGTCGGCCAGGCCGGACAGCTTCTCACCAGGATCCTCGCCGCCATCGATCTGAAGAGAGAAGACGTTTTCATCGCCAACGTCCTCAAGCACCGTCCGCCCGGGAACAGAAATCCCAGGCCGGAAGAGGTCGAAGCCTGCAGTCCTTACCTCATCCGCCAGCTGGAGCTGATCAAACCGAAGGTGATCGTCGCCTTCGGGACCTTTGCCGCGCAAACGCTATTGCAAACGAAGACCCCACTGGGACAACTTCGTGGGCTCGTCCATCGATATCACGGCACCCCGCTGGTAGTGACCTATCACCCGGCGGCGCTGCTCCGAAATCCGGCCTGGAAACGCCCAACCTGGGAAGATGTCAAGCTCGCCCGTAGAGTACTCGATAGCGCCACCGGTTCGTGACCCGTACCGCGACCGGCGCCCGCCTTACTCCGAGGACGCGGAGCAGGCGGTGCTGTCGGCCATGCTCATGGACCCCGACGCGATTCTCCGCGCAACGGAGTTCGTCGACGACACGATGTTCTATCGGGAAGGGCATCGCCGGATCTTCCGCGGGATGGTCGCTCTCTCCGAGCGTGGTGATGTAGTCGATCCGCTGACGCTGTCGGAGGAGCTCGCCCGCACCGGCACTCTCGAGTCGAGCGGCGGCAAGGATTACATCGGATTCCTCGTCGACGCCGTTCCCACCGCGGCGAACGTCGAGTATCACGCCAGGATCGTCCGCGAGAAGGCGCTGCGCCGCCGTTTGATCGAAGCGTCGACGGCGATCGTCACCGAAGCGTTCGAATCCGCCGCGCCGGCAACCGAGCTGCTGGACGCGGCGGAGCACAAGATCTTCGAGGTGAATCAGAGCCGCGGATCCGAGAGCTTCATGCGGATCAAGGAGCTGCTCTGGCCGACGATGGAGCGGATCGAGGAGATTCAGCGCGGCGGTGGTTCGATCACGGGCGTCGCCAGCGGCTTCAAGGATCTCGACGAGCTCACCGCAGGTTTCCAGCCTTCGGATCTGGTGATCGTCGCCGCTCGTCCGTCGATGGGGAAGACTGCTTTCATTCTCAACATCGCGCAGAACGCCGCTCTCGACAACAACGTTCCGGTCGCGTTTTTCTCGCTGGAGATGAGCAAGGAGCAGCTCGTGCAGCGGCTGCTTACCTCCGAGGGGCGTGTCGATGCGCAGCGGCTGCGCAAAGGGAAGCTTCACGACGAGGAATTCGTGCGGCTCGGCCGCGCGGCCGGAATTTTGAGCCACGCGCCGATCTGGATCGACGATACCCCCGGCATGACGCTTCTGGAAATGCGATCCAAGGCGCGGCGCCTCAAGATGGAGAACAACATCGGGATGGTAGTCGTGGATTATCTCCAGCTGATGCAGGGTCCGACCAACACCGAGAGCAGGCAGCAGGAGATCAGCTACATATCGCGCTCGCTGAAGGCTCTGGCGCGCGAGCTCCGCGTTCCCGTGGTCGCGCTCTCGCAGCTCTCGCGCGCGCCCGAACAGCGGACAGGCGAGAACAAGCGCCCGCAGCTCTCCGATCTTCGCGAGTCCGGCGCCATCGAGCAGGACGCCGATCTGGTGATGTTCATCTACCGCCAGGAGATGTACGACGGTCCCACCGACAAGGACGGCAATTCACTCGAAGGCCGCGCCGAAATCATCGTCGGCAAGCAGCGCAACGGCCCGACCGGCTTCGTGAACCTCTACTTCAACAAGACCTACACGCGCTTCGAGAACCTGTCGCTCCGCCTCGCGACACAGTGAGCCCAAAGGCAAAAACGGTCTACCGCTGCACGAACTGCGGCGCCGA
>DASTTD010000181.1:0-4185 GCA_035760325.1 Gemmatimonadaceae bacterium | reverse complement strand
AACGGCGTCTCCACGGCCGCGCCGGTCATCCCGAAGAACATTCCGAGGGCCAGCGCGAACGACAGGATCAGGACGCCCGGTCCGACGATGCTGACGACCCCGGCCCGGCGGTGACGCTTCACCGCATGATGATCGTCACCGGCCGCCCCTGCCTGCTCGGCGTGCGAAATCCTGGGCGCTTCCGCCGCCGCCTCCGAATGCGAATGATGATCCGGAGTGTTCGGGTCGCCGGGCCCGAAGCGGGCGCTGTCGAGCGAGAGCAACCCGTTGACGACGAATCCGAACAGCGGAAGGAGCGGCAGCAGCCAGAGCCATTCAGCCATGGTACCCGACAACGGATGCGATGCCGCACCTGCCGCTCCGGCCGCCTGCAGGAGAGGAAACATCATCCTCTCAGCAGGTTGATGTCCTTCAGATTGATGGTCTGCCGGTGCCGGAAGATCGCGATGATGATCGCCAGACCGACCGCTGCCTCAGCCGCGGAGACGGTCATCACGAACACGACGAAAACCTGACCAGCCGCGCCGTAAAACCTGGAGAAGGCGACGAAGGTGAGATTCACCGACGTGAGCATCAGCTCGACGCACATGAAGATGATGATGGCGTTGCGGTGGGTGAGCACGCCGATCACGCCGATCGTGAACAGCGCCGCCGTCAGCGCCAGAGACTCAGCGAGCACGGACTGCCCTCCCCCGTCCGAGGACGACGGCGCCGGCGATTGCAACGAGCAGGAGCACGCTCGTCAGCTCGAATGCCAGCAGATACTCCGTGAACAGCGGCTTCGCGATCATGCCGACCGCATTGAGCTCGCGCAACTGCTGCTCGTTATGTCCGGGGGCGACGACGAGAGGCTTCGGGAGTCCCCCGCGCGAAATGACCATTATCTCCGCCAGCAGGATCAGCCCGACCACTCCGGCGGCGAGCTTCCACCATTTGCCTCTCGCCTGCGCCAGCTCCGCTGGGTGGCCGAGATTGAGCAGCATGATAACGAACACGAAGACGACCATGATCGCGCCGGCGTAGACGAAGACCTGGATGACGCCGATGAACTGGGCGTCGAGCATGATGAAGAGCGCCGCGAGGCTGAACATCGTGTTCACCAGCCACAGTGCGGCCGCGACCGGACTCTGGCGCGTGACGAAGGCGATCGCCGATGCTAGCGCGATCACCCCGAAGAGATAGAAATGAAACGTGTAGAAAAGCGGGTAGTGAGGTTCCATCACTCGCCCTTTGGGTCTTCGGGGTCCCACATCTCGCACACCGGATGGGACTGGTCCATCAGCCGCTGGAGATCGTAAACGAATCCCTCGCGGCTGTACTCCGAATTCTCGTAGTGCCGACCGAGGTGTATCGCCTCTTCGGGACAGACTTCCTGGCAGTACCCGCAGAAAATGCAGCGGAATTCGTCGATCTCGAAGACCAGCGGGTAGCGGTTCCCTTCCTCGTCTTCGCCGGGAACCAGCTTGATGCAGTTCGCGGGGCAGACGGTCGGACAAAGTCCACATGCCACGCACTTCGCTTTGCCCGTCTCGGTCGTGAGCATTCGGTGCGTGCCCCGCCATCTGGGGGAGATGGGTGACTTCTCCTCCGGGTACTGTACCGTCACACGATCGTTGACGGCGAACAGATGCTTGAGGGTAGCGCCCATGCCCCGCAGAGTCGCCCGGACATAGCTGACATCGTCCACCGGCCTCTCGACGACCTTCACGCTGATTGGCATTACCTGTTCGCCTCCGCGGCGAGCTGTGCGCGCCGCGTCACCTGCCGCATGCGCTCGATTTCCCTGGGGTGCATTCTGCCGTAGGCGGGGCTGATGATCCGGCCACGGTCGAGAATGGCGAAGAGGATGATCACCACCGCGACGTTCACCGAGCCCAGAATCGTGGCGTACATGCGTCCGGGCTGGACGTCAGCCGCGCTGAGGCCGAGCATCACGGCGGCGATCAGAACGATGTACGCGAGGGCGAGAGGAAGCATGAGCTTCCAGCCGAGTGACATCAGCTGGTCGTAGCGGAAGCGCGGCAGCGTCCAGCGGATCCACATGAAGAGGAACACGAAGAACAGGACCTTGAACAGAAAAATTCCGATCGAGAGCAGCGTGAGCCACCCGCTGTAAGGGCCGATGTTGTCATGAGACGTGAACGGGACGTCCCAGCCACCGAAGAACAGCGTCGCCATCAGCGCGCTCGCCGTCACCATGCTCGCGTACTCGGAAATGAAGAACAGGGAGAACTTCATCGCGCTGTATTCGGTGTGATACCCTGCGATGAGCTCGGCCTCGGCCTCGGGAAGATCGAACGGCAGTCGGTTGGTCTCCGCAAACGCCGCCACCATGAAAATGAAGAAAGCGACCGTGAGGTTGACGACGTTCCAGCCGCCCCACGCCTGCTGGTTGATGATGGTGTTGAGGCTGACGTTGCCGGCGAGGAGAAGCACGGGGATCGTCGCCATCCCCAGCGAGATCTCGTAGGACACCATTTGAGCGCTCGAGCGGAGACCGCCGAGGAGCGCGTACTTGTTGTTCGACGACCATCCGGCCAGCACGATCCCGTACACGGAAAGTGACGTCAGCGCGAGAATGAAAAGAAACCCCACCGGCATGTCGGCCACGACCATGTCGATTCTTCCCCACCGTGTCGGGAGGGGGGCACCAAACGGTATCACGGCCCACGCCGTGAGGGCGGGAATGAAGGAAAGAATCGGAGCCAGCACGAACAACGGCTTGTTCACGCCGGCGGGCATCGTCTCTTCCTTCATGAAGTTCTTGAGACCATCCGCGAAAGGCTGGCCCCAGCCCTTCCCGACCCTGTTGGGACCGTGACGATCCTGAATCCATGCGGAGATTTTCCGCTCGGCGAGAGTCAGCAGGGCGACGCCGATCATGTAGACGGTGAAGACCACTATCATCTTCACGATCGTGAACAGGAAAAACGGCGTTCCGCTCACCGGCGGCTGATTCGGGTCTGCCGCCTGGAGCAGAGCGTGCACGCCTTGCAGCAGGATCAAGCCGCCCCCATTGCGAGTGGAGCCTTGGCACCGCCTGCCTGCGCGGTCGCGAGCGGCAGTCCCTTGAAGCCGATCGTGTCGTAGGTGAGGCCGGCGAAAGACTTGTTGCTCGAGGCGAGCTGGGAGAACACGTCCGACGGAAGGAAGAAGGTCGACTGTTTCCCGAGTGCGCCGAGCAGGTCGCCGAGTACCAGCCAGCTCGGACGCGTTTCGCCGGGCGCCTGCCTGGCCTGGTTGAACCGCTGAACACGTCCACGCAGGTTCGTCACTGTCCCTTCTTCCTCGGAGAAGTTCGCAATTGGCAGAACAACCGCCGCATTGTTCACTCCTTCCGGCAGCGCCGGGCTGATCACTACAATCTGACTCGCGCGCGCGATCGCCGCGGGATCGACCCCGACGAGATCTTCGCCCGCGACGACGAGCACATCGCCTTGTCCGAGGCCACCGAGGAGATCGCGAGTTCGGGTGAACCCGAGAGCTTCGGCGCCGTATACATTGGCCGCGCGCTCGCGACGGAGGGCCAGATCCTTCACGCCGGGGAGCGGCGCTTCATCGCCTTCCGTCACGCGAAATGCCCCGCCCTGCATGAGCTGACCGAGAAGAAACAGCGCTTCGTTCGAAAGCATCGGGGACGCCGCGACGAAGGCGCGCTTACCCTTCAGCACGGCGGCGGCGGCGGCGATCGCCTCCTCCCAGCTGGTGGCGGCGAGCTCCGCCCCGCGACGAACCATTGGCAGCTCGACGCGGTTCTTCTCGTTCATCCAGCGGTAGTTCAGCCTGCCCCAGTCGCACATGAAGAAGGCATTGACGTACTCGTTGGGGCGGGGGCGCATCCGGACGAGCTGGTTGTCACGCGTCTCCATCATGACATTGCAGCCCTGGGTGCAGTTGGGGCAGATCGATGCGGTGCGATCGAGCTCCCACGCTCGCGCCTTGTTCAGAAAGTCCTTGGAGAGTAGCGCTCCGACGGGGCAGAGATCGACGACGTTTGCGGCCCAGGGATGCGTGAGATCCTTCCCCTCGAACTTGCCGATGAGGGCGCGGTCGCCGCGCTCGCTGACATTGAGCACGGGATCTCGAGCGACGTCGTCCATGAACCGGACGCAGCGCGTGCAGAGGATGCAGCGGTTGGGCACATAGACGACATCTCCCCCGAAATCCTCGGCGGGGTTGAAGCGC
>DASTTD010000180.1:0-3001 GCA_035760325.1 Gemmatimonadaceae bacterium | reverse complement strand
AGCTCGTCGGCTATCCGCAGATAGAGCGGCATGTCGAGCGCGTTGTGAACGGTGGTGAAAGGCCTCGCCGCCGCTCCGCCGTACAGCGGCTGGAGAATCGGCGTCTCGACCTCGAGGAAATCCCGACCGTCCAGAAACGCGCGCATCGCGCTGATCATGCGCGATCTGGCGATGAACAGCGCGCGAACTTCCGGGTGCACCGCGAGATCAGCGTAACGCTGCCGGTATCGCTGCTCGGGATCGGCGAATCCCGAATGTCGGAGCACCTGTCCGTTCACTTCCTCTTCCTTCCCGAACGGCAAAGGCCGCAGCGACTTGGCGAGCAGCTCCACCGCGTCGACGCGAACGGTCACCTCTCCGGTCCGGGTGCGGAACAGGGGCCCGTGCACGCCGACGATGTCCCCGAGGTCGTAATGCGCCAGCATTGCGTACGCGGTTTCGCCCAGCTGGTCCCTGCGGAAGTAGAGCTGAATCTTCCCAGTCGCGTCAGCCAGATGCGCGAAGGTCGTCTTGCCGTGTGACCGCCAGGCGACGATGCGACCCGCAAGCTTCACCGGCGCGCTCTCCTGCGCATCCCCGAGGAGGGTCGCGGCCTGCCCGGTGGTGTGCTGGCGGTCGTACGAGTAGCCGTAGGGCGCGACTCCGGCCGCCTCGAGCGCCTCGAGCTTTTCCCGCCGCGCCTGAAGCACGAAGTTGAGGTCTTCGCTCACTTCGCCGCCGTCGCGGATCCGCTCTGCTTGAGGTACGCCTCGATGAAGGGATCGATGCCGCCGTCCATGACCTTCTGCACGTCGGGAATCTTGAGCTCGGTACGGTGGTCGTTGACCATGGTGTACGGCTGGAACACGTAGCTCCTGATCTGGCTGCCGAAGCTCACGTCCGACTTGGTCGCGTCGAGCTCCGCCTTGTGCGCGTCGCGCTTCTCGACTTCGGCCTGATACAGCTTGTTCTTGAGCATCTTCATCGCCGTCGCCTTGTTCTTGAATTGCGACCGCTCTGACTGCGACGCCACGACGGTGTTGGTTGGAATGTGGGTGATGCGAACCGCGGAGCTCGTCTTGTTGACGTGTTGACCCCCGGCACCGGACGCCCGGTAAACATCGATGCGGAGATCCTCGTCCCTGATCTCGATGTTGATCTCTTCGTTTACGACCGGATACACGAACACCGACGCGAAGCTCGTGTGACGGCGCGCGTTGGCGTCGAACGGGGAGATGCGGACGAGGCGATGGACACCGGTCTCGGGACGAAGAAAACCGAAGGCGTATGTCCCGCTGATCTCGAGCACGGCCCCCTTGATACCGGCCTCTTCGCCCTCGCTTTCATCGAGCACCGTCACCCCGAAGCCGCGCCGCTCCGCCCAGCGTGTGTACATCCGCATCAGCATCTGCGCCCAGTCCTGCGCTTCGGTGCCGCCGGCGCCGGCGCTGATCTCGAGCTGCGCGTCCCGGAAGTCATCGGGACCGCGGAGGAGCGACCGTACCTCGAAGGAATCGAGATCATCGCGGAGGCGCTCCGCCTCGGCCTCGAGCTCGCGCTCCATGTCCGGCTCGGTTCCTTCCGCGAGCAGCTCGTCGAGCTCGAGAGCGCCTGCGGCTCGGGCGTGGAGCTCGTCGAAGGGGTCGAGCCAGTTGCGCAGCGACTTCGCTTCCTGCAGGGTTGCCTGCGCCTTTTCCTGACTGTTCCAGAAACCGGGATCAGCCATCTCGGCATCGAGGACGCTCAGTCGCGCGCGCTTGCCTTCGATGTCAAAGATACCTCCGCAACTCCGCGAGTCGCTCGCTCGATTGCTTCAGACCGCGACTGCGTTCGTTGTCGGCCATTCACCCCGGTCCCTAGAAGATTTTCTTGCCGCCGGCGAGCACTTCGTTCAGCGCTTCCTGGAAGTAGGTCGTGCTCTCCGCGAGCGGTTGTCCCACCTGTGCAATATACTCCTCGAAGCTCTTCTTGATTTCCTCGCGGAACAATTGCTTGAGCGTCCCATCGCGCAGACCCTCGGCGTGCTTCGCCGGATGATAGGTGATGATGTCGGAGACGAGCGCCTTCGCCAGCCGCTTGGCGCGCTGGTTGGGATCCTTCGACAGGAACGGATTGACGGGTCGTCTCGCGCCGGGCGGGGTGTTGGTGCTGACCGCGGAGGGTGCGGGCGCTGGCGCGGCGGGTGGCGAAAACGGCCTGGGTGCTGGAGCGGTCGGAGCCGGAGCCGTTGCCGGGGCTGGGGCGGTTGCTCGAACCGGGGGGACATAGGGCGGCGGAACCGGCGGAGTGAACGGGGGCGGCGCCGGAGCCGGGCGCTGGGGAGCGGTCGGGGTGGAAAATGGCGAAGAGTCCCAGGCGCCCTGCGATGGAGGCGTGGATCGCGGCCGCTGCTGCGCCGGACTTTCGGTGCCCGGAGAAACGCGGGCTGCGCTCGCGGAGGGCGTGCTCGTGCCGGTCGGAGCGGGAATGGCGATTATTCCGCTGCACACCGAGCAGCGCGCGCGAACACCCCCGGCCGGCACTTTCGCCGGGTCGACGCGGAAAACAGAACGGCATTCGGGGCAGCTGACGTTCATTCAGCTTCTCCCGCAATGCGCGCATCCCGGATTGCGGGCAAGGGCTCCTGCGGAGTGATTCGGTCATCGCTGCGGCGGTCCACGGTGTAGACAGACCCAGGCAGGCTCTTGGCGTAGGTTTTCATTTCAGTTGCAAGCTGGCTGGCCTGACGTGCCGAGGTCAATGTCCGGCGCAGATTGGTGACGACCCCGATCGAAAGCGTCATGAGAGGCACACGGTCGAGATGGCCGCGGCGGTCCTTTCCGAAGAAATATCCGGCGCGGCGATCCTGCTCCGAATACTGATACGGGGCAAGGAGGTCGAACGTTGCCACGATCTCGCCGCATACGGAGGGAATCGCGTTGTAGGGAATTATGAAAATGAAATCGTCGCCGCCGATGTGGCCGATGAACCCGTTCTCGCCGCAGGTTCCTTTCACGACATCGTGCAGCAGCTTGGCGAGGAT
>DASTTD010000179.1:0-3746 GCA_035760325.1 Gemmatimonadaceae bacterium | reverse complement strand
GGTGGTGATGCTGAGCGCCGCCGGCTCGGAACGCGGACAGGAAATGACCCTGCGGGCTCTCGAGCGTGGAGCTGTCGATTTCGTGCGGAAGCCCTCGGGTCCGGTCAGCATCGACCTCGCAACCGTGCGCCACGAGCTGCTGGCCGCGCTCAACGCGGCAAGGTCGATGAATCTCGCGGGAGTGAGAACCCCGACACGTCCGGCACGGGAGCCGGGAGCTGCGGCGACGCCGGAGCGGACGGCAAGGATGGCGACGCGAGTGGTGGGAATCGCCTCTTCGACCGGAGGGCCTCGCGCGCTGGGCGAGCTGATACCACACCTGCCGGCTCTCCTCGGAGCCGCGGTTGTCGTCGTTCAGCACATGCCGCGCGATTTTACCCGCAGCCTGGCACGGCGCCTCGATCTCGTCAGTTCCCTCGTCGTTCGCGAAGCCTCTGATGGAGAGCCCCTGCTCGAGAACCGCGTGTATATCGCGCCCGGCGGAAACCATCTTACGCTGGCAGGGGCGCCGGGGGCCGGCCGCCTCTGCCTCGATTCGTCGCCTGCGATCTGGGGCGTTCGCCCCGCCGCGGATCCTCTCTTCGAAAGCATTGCCGACCGTTTTCGCTCGTCGGCGATCGGAATCGTCCTCACCGGGATGGGCAGAGACGGTGCGGAAGGGCTACGCCGCATCAGAGCGTCGGGAGGGATCGGCGTAGTACAGGACCGCGAGAGCTCCATCGTATATGGTATGCCGCAAGCGGCGCTGGCCGCCGCGGGGGCCGACCATATTTCGGGCATCTCCGGCCTCGCGCGGCTTATCGAAAGGCTCTGTGCTGCTTAAGATGATCATCCAGCGCCGCGGGCTGTTCCCGCGACATCCCGTTCACATTCCCAGACAAATGATCTCAGGATTTCTCCGCGATGCGTAGGATGCTCGTGACCGGAGCCGCCGGCTTCATCGGAACGAACTTCGTCCATTACTGGGTCGAGCATCACCCGGGTGATACGGTGATCGGCGTCGACGCGCTGACCTACGCGGGCAACCTGTCGAGCCTGGAACCGGTGGCGAGTCATCCGCGCTTTCGGTTCGTCAAGGCAGACATCCGGGACGGTGGCGCCCTGCGCGAGGTAATGAAGCACGAAGGCATCGATACGATCGTTCATTTCGCGGCGGAGTCGCATGTCGACCGCTCGATACACGGCCCGGACCCTTTCATCGACACGAATGTCCGCGGAACCCACGAGCTCCTGAAGGTGGCGCGAGCTGTCTGGTCGGAGGACTGGTCCGCCGGGCCCACCCGCTTCCACCACATCTCGACCGACGAGGTTTACGGCACGCTGGCTCCCGATGGAGCACCTTTCACCGAGGACAGCAACTACGCGCCCAATTCCCCCTACGCGGCCTCGAAAGCAGGGTCAGACCATCTCGTCCGGGCGTATCACCGCACCTACGATCTGCCGGCGACTACCACGAACTGCTCCAACAACTACGGTCCGTATCAGTTTCCGGAGAAGCTGATTCCGCTCACCATCGTCAACGCCCTCGAGGGGAGGCGCTTGCCGGTATACGGCGACGGACAGCAGATACGTGACTGGCTGTATGTCAGGGATCATTGTCGGGGCATCGAGCGCGTTCTGGAGAAGGGGCGTGTGGGCGAGACTTACAACCTCGGGGGCAACGCGGAGCGCAAGAACATCGACGTCGTGCGGGGCATCTGTGCCCAGATCAATACCATGTTCGCTCAGGACGAAAAGCTGCGCGAGCACTTCCCGAAATGTCCCGCGGCGGTTGGCGGGGACACGACCGAGCTCATCATCTTCGTTCCGGACCGCCCCGGCCACGACCGTCGCTATGCCATCGACCCGATGAAGGCGACGCTCGAGACGGGCTACGGGCCGGCCGAATCTTTTGACAGCGGGCTCAAAAAAACGATCAAGTGGTACATCGCCAACGAATCGTGGTGGCGGGGCGTTATGGATGGGAGCTACCGCGAGTGGGTGGAGCTGCAGTACACGCACGGGGGAAGGGGGGGCTGAGGGCGGCTTGGGCGGGCGGCGTTTTACGGCGTCCGGGAACGTTGCAGTTACCCGCTGTCGGGTTGACACGGATTTCGACCCGCTCTACACTACGAGGCTTATGGCCAAAACCGATTTCACCGGAATGTCGGGAACCAGATCCGGCTCCGCGACCCGAAAGTCGTGGATTTACTGGACGCTCGCGGCGCTGATGCTCATCGCGGGTTACGCGGATCTCATCCGCGGCGGGGAAACGCTTGCGCCGATCCTGCTGATTGTGGGATACTGCGTACTGGTGCCGCTGGCCATTCTCGGGTAGGCGCACCGGCTCGGTTTCTGCACCGGGCGAGTAGCTCAGTTGGTTAGAGCGCCTGCCTTACACGCAGGATGTCGGGGGTTCGAGTCCCTCCTCGCTCATAGAACGGTTTCAGGGACCCACCCGTTTGGGGCGGGGTACGATTGGTCAACGCATTGGAGGTTACGCCATTGAAGGCAAGTCTACGTCGTTCAGGTCTCTGGTTCGGCAGCGCCGTCCTGACGCTGGCGCTCGTCGCCTCGTTTGCAGAAGCTCAGAGAGGTCCGGTTGAGCGGGTGATGATTCCCACGCTCCAGAGCGCCGAAAAAGATCTTGGCGTCCAGGCGGCGGAAGCCATCCGGAGCCGATTGACCCGTGAGACCAACGTGAAGGAACTGATCGTCGTTCCGAAGGCGGACATCAACAACAGTCTCCAGTCCTCCGGTTATTCGACCACTGAGGCGCTCGCGCCTGGTGATGCGAAGGCGCTCGCGAGCCTAGTGCGCGCGGCGCAGTATCTGGACGGAAGTGTCGCGCGTACGCCAACGGGCTACAGGATCGACGCCCGTCTCGTGCTTTCTCGCGATCTCACGCGGGGCCAGGTGCTCCCAACCGCTCAGGCGGCGAAACTGGACGATGCGGCCACTCAGGTCGCGAAAGCGATCAAGGCTGCCCGCCGGCAGATTCCAGCCGAGGAGCGGTGCCATAACAACTCCTCGCAGGGCAACTACCAGGCGGCGATTGCCGCCGCGCGTGCCGAGCTGCAGCGTAACCCCAACGCCAACATCGTCGGAGTGTGCCTCGCTCAGGCGTACGCCCGGGCGAAAATGGAAGATTCCGCCGTTGCGGTCGCCGAGAGAATCCGGGCCAACGATCCCCGCAACATTACCGCGCTGCGACTGCTCGTTGAGGTCTATCAGTCCCGCCAGGATCCGCGTGGCCTCGACGCGCTCGCGTCACTCGCCGCGGCTGATCCGACGAACATTCGCCAGATCCAGGACGTCGTAAACGAATTCGCCAGAGTCGGGCAGGCGCAGCGGGCGATCCCGCTCGTTCGTGACCTGCTCCAGAACAATCCCGGCGATCCGCAGCTGCTGAATCTGGCCTGGCTGGTCTACCTGAACGCCAAGGACTTTCAGAGCGCGGTCAACGTCGGCAACGAGCTGGTGCGGGTCGATACCGCCGCTGCCACCGCGGATTTCTACGCCCGCCTCGCCGGCGCGTACACGGGACTCAATCAGACGCAGCAGGCGAGCGAAGTCATTGCGCGCGGAGCCGCGAAGTTCCCGAACGATCCCAACCTCGTGCTGTTCAACGCCTCGGCACAGCTGAAGGCGGGGAACGCTCAGGGGGCGGCCGACGCAGCCCGGCGCGCGCTCGTCGCGGACCCGAAGCTCGAGAACGCGTACCTCGTTCTCGCTCAGGCACAGGGACAGCTCAATCAGCCGGAGGC
>DASTTD010000178.1:0-2653 GCA_035760325.1 Gemmatimonadaceae bacterium | reverse complement strand
CCGCGATGGGACCAAGTTCGAGCGGATGTTCGCGCTCGCCAACGTGATCCAGAAAATCCGTGAGCGCGTCGAGCACGATGTCGCCCTGCCCGGCCACCCGCGCGACAAGGTCATGGCAACCGTCGTCTGGCTGCTCGAGCGAACGCTCATCCGCATTGGATCGGACGAATACGCGAAAGCGAACAAGTCATTCGGTCTGACGACGCTTCGACGCCGCCACGTCGCCATTGACGGAGCGAAGCTGCGATTCGAGTTCCGCGGAAAAAGCGGCATCGCGCACGCGGTCGATGTCACGGATCGCCGCATCGCGCGCATCGTGCAGCGCTGCCACGAGCTGCGCGGCGAAATCCTCTTCAAGTACCTCGACGACGAGGGCGAGAGGCAGCAGGTCGAGGCGGAGGACGTCAACGCCTATCTTCAGGAGATTACCGGCGCCGACATCACCGCCAAGGATTTCCGTACCTGGGCCGGAACCATGCTCGTCGCCGAAGCGCTTCGATCGATGGGAGTCGCTGCCAGCAAGCGCGCGGCTGAGAAGAACATCGTCGCCGCCGTCGACAAGACGGCCAAGATGCTGGGCAACACCCGGAGCGTGTGCCGGAAGTACTACATCCACCCCGTTCTGATCGAGGCTTACCTGGAGGGCTCGGTCCTGCCTCCGCTCCCCCAGCACACCTGGAGCCCGCGCACCACCCCTCCGCGCCCAACCGAGGGCCCCATGCTCCGTAGGCACGAGGCGGACGTACTCGCCTTCATCAAGGCCCGCCTGAAGCCGAAAGCGCGTTCATCCGGCAACAAGGTTGAACCCCCCGTTCTGGAGCTCGAGCCAGCTCTCACCTAATCGAGGTACGGGTAGTCCGGATCGGCCAGGCGCGCCGCGCGGGCTGCGGCCTCCGGACCCGCGATCTCCGTCGCCAGCTCGAGCAGCATGGGGCTCAAGTGACCCCCGTATCTGAGAAGACTTGCCGCCCGTGCCCTGCGGGCGAGGAGAAAGGCGAGAAAGGGCTGGTCCGCCTTGAGCGCGTTACACGCCGTGCAGGCGAGCACGAGATTGTCCCGCCGGTCGTACGCGGTCTTGCCCCGGCGCGGCGTGACGTGGTCCATCGTGATCGAATGCTGACTGCAGCGACGCTCGCAATAAGCGCATACCGGCCCGTGACGGTCGAGGAGCCATTGCCTCGTTTCCATGTATGCGTTTCGGCTCGTCGGAAGAGAGGTATGCTGCTGCGCGGGGCGGCGGGCCCGCTTCCGGGGTTTCCGAGGGCGGCGAGATGGACTCAAATCCGGTCGGGTCGGAGAGCTCGGGGCAGCGGCATAAGAAAAGAGTAATCGGAGAACGGGCTACGCGTGATGCGATTCCCGTTCATCCGTCGCCCGTTTTTCCGTGCGGTTCAGGGTCGACGGGTCGGAGAAAACGAGTATCGCATCACGCATTTCTTACATCCCCGGAAGAAACATGATTGGTACCTGCAGGGGTCCCCGGGTTCAGCCAATCTGAATCTCCGTTGGAACTTCCGGATTCATGAGTGATGCGCCCCCGTCGGCGTAGATCACCTGGCCGGTAATCCAGTCTGATTCGGGCGAGCAGAACAGGGATGTCACATCCGCGATATCGGCGGGCGTTCCGAGTCTGCCCATCGGAGTCCAGCCGCGAGTATGCCATGCGCGCAACAGATCCTGGACGCCGGGTGGAAGTGTGTTGAGCACGCTGTCCTCGGTCCAGCCCGGGCTGATCGCATTCACCGTGATTCCGCGTTTGGCGAGCGCAACGCCGAAATAGCGAACCAGCGATTCGAGGGCGGCTTTGGCCGAGCCCATTCCAACCCACGGCTGGAGTCCGCCGGTCCGGCTACCCTCGGCGTAGGTGATCGCGAGAATCTTACCGCCGTTCGTCATGAGCGCGCTGGCTTCACGGACACCGACGAGAAAGGCTTTTGCCTGCGAGTCGAACGCCACATCCCATTGCTCGAGGGTGATATCCATCGGCGCCTGAAAGAATGCCGGAACCTCCGGCCTGGCGTTGCTGACGAAGATATCGAGGGTGCCGAATTCCTTTTTCACGCGTTCGAACATGGTCTTGATCTGTTCGTGGTGAATCACGTCGGCGCGCACCGTGAAGCCGTCGCTGCCCCGTTTTCGGACCTGCGCGAGTGTATCCTTGGCGGCCGCTTCGTTCTGAACGTAGTGGACGGCGATTTTGACACCCATCTCCGCGAGCTTGAGAGCTATTCCCCTTCCGATTCCGCGGGAGCTGCCCGTGATGAGCGCGTGCTTGCCCTTGAGTGACATTGCGCCTCCTTGGTTGGTTGGGCCCCGGGGCTAAGCTTGGAGAGATCCTGCGGCTGCGGCTAGAGGCAGCGCGCCGTCCGGGTTAGCTTTGCGCTCGGATGACGATGCGAGAGAAACTCGAGCTACTGGAGCGCCGCCGCTCCGAGTCCGAACAGGGCGGTGGTGAGGCACGCCTGCAGGCGCAGCACGAAAAGGGAAAGCTCTCCGCGCGCGAGCGATTGGAGCTCCTTCTCGACGAGGGGTCGTTCGTCGAGCTCGATCGCTTTGTCGTCCACCGCTCGACGGATTTCGGGCTCGAGGCGCAGAAATATTACGGCGATGGCGTCGTGACCGGCCAGGGCAAGATCGACGGCCGGCTCGTCTA
>DASTTD010000177.1:0-4729 GCA_035760325.1 Gemmatimonadaceae bacterium | reverse complement strand
AGGCCCCAGAATACCGGTAGATCGCCCGTCTGCAGCACCACCACGAACGCCAGCACCGCGGTGACCGCGAAGGCGAATGCGGGCGCAAAGATGCTGCGGTGCAGATGGCCCCTGTACTTGATCTCCTCACCCGGCAGCAGCTGGGACTTTATGTACGACACTTGCTACCGCCCTTCCTTCAACCGGTTGTACTTCCGGAGCGCGGTACGCAGCCTCTCGTGAGGAATTCCGTACGCGCGCGCTCCGTCGGCACCCGTCATCGTCGGCGCCGCGACCATCGCATTGACTATCGCCTCTTCCGTCGCGTCGACGGTTGCCGCAAACAGCGGAGTCATCGCATTGTTCGAGAGCATCCGTGCGCCCACCACGCCGGTGTCCCTGCTCGCTCCAGGGTTCGCGGTCGAGAACGCGACGATCAGATCGCCGGAGGAATTCTCACCTCGCCCGCCGGCAACGCCGACTCCCAGCGCGGCGCGCACCGCCAGGCGGCGGAGCTGCTGCGGGATGAGAGGCGCGTCAGTCGCAACCACCACGATGATCGATCCCATCCCCTCGCGACGCTCTTCCACCGGGGCGGAAGCGGTCGCGTCACAGAGGCGCAGCCCGCTCGCCCAGCGCGCGGGGCCGGTAACGGGAGCTGTCACGCACGTCGTGAGATCGGAGATTTCGCGGCCGACGGGCGCTCCGGCCACCCGAAGGTGCGACCGTCTGCCGGCGTTGCACTGAACCAGCACTCCAACCGTGTAGCCGGCGCCGGCTATGGCGAGCCGGCGCGATGACGTGCCGATGCCACCCTTGAATCCGAAGCAGATCATTCCTGTTCCGCCTCCAACCGATCCCTCCTGCACCGGCCCGCCGCGAGCGCCGTCGAGCGCGGCGAACGCGTGCTCGCGTCTCACGTGGAATCCGTTCACGTCGTTCAGCAGCCCGTCGAAAGTCTCGGCCACCATCGGTAGCGCCCACGGTTGAGCGCTCGGGCGGCGGATCATCCATTCGATCACCGCGTCACGGACGACGCCGACGCTATGGGTGTTGGTGATGCTGACCGGCCCCTCGAGAAACCCGGATTCTTCCACCCACGCGGTTCCCGTCATTTCGCCGTTTCCATTCAGTGAGAACCACGAGGCGAAAACGGGGTCGGTCGACGCGCGGCCGCGTGGATGAACGACAGTTACGCCGGTCCGGACGGGACCCTTTCCGACCTCGAGCCGGCCGTCACCCGAGATGAGCGTCGTATGGCCAACCTCGACGCCCCTCACATCGGTGATCGCGTTGAAAGGTCCAGTGTCGCCGTCGAACGGCACGCCGAGATTCCTCCCCCTCTGCGTCTGCCCAGGCGCGGGAATGGAATACACCGACAAAGCGAGCAGTGTCAACGCGGCGCGCGCAGCGATCATCCGAGGGCCCTGCGCAGGAAGGATCTCATCCCCAGTGTCCAGAAAATCGCCGTTATCACGAACAACGCAATGATCACCACCAGAAGCGACATATGCGGCGCCGCCGGCGTCAGTGCCGCCCGCATTCCTTCCGCGACGTAAACGAGAGGATTGATGAGAACCGCGTATTTCATCACGGGTACCGCGCTCAGTCCCTGCCACGGGTAGTACGCGCAGCCGAAAAAGATCATCGGCGCCACGATCACTCCGAACATGAGACCGATCTGCTGCGGCGAGATAGCCGTGCCGAGATAGAGGCCGAGCGCCGAGAAAGCGGCGGCGCCGAGGACGGTGATGAAGAGAACGACGCCGACGTTGGCGAAGCTCAGGTACTCGATCGGCCCCATGATCAGCCGCGCAATCGGCAGCACGAACACGGCCGCGATCACGCCCTGCAGAACGCCGGCGAAGATCTTTTCCGCGGCGACGAGCCAGATCGGCACTGGAGCGAGCAGGCGGTCTTCTATCTCGCGGGTCCAGCCGAAGTCCTGCACCATCGGCAGCGCGACGGATTGTATGCTCGACAGCGCCAGGCTGACCGCGAGGACACCGGGAAGGAGCGCGGTGGTGTAGCTGTCGTCCAGAAATCCCATTTTCGGCAGCAGATAGCCGAATACCACCACGAACATGAGCGGCTGCATGGTGGTGCGGAGCAGAAAGAACGGCAGATCGCGCCGTGCGACCCGCATGTCGCGGCGGAGCAGAGCCAGGAAAACCGAAGACGCGCGGACGTCGGAGCGCGGCGCGAGGACGGCGGTCATTCCAGCTTCCTCCCCGTCAATGAAACGAACAGCGTCTCCAGGCTCGGCTGCAGCAGCCGAATGTCCTTCACGGTGCGACCGCTCGACTCCGCCGCTTCGATGAACGCGGGGAGAGGGCGTCCTCCCTGATCGCTGTACGCGCGGAGTGTCGAGTTACGCGCCTCGATCCGGCTGAGCCCGCCAATAGTCTGCGCCTGCTCGACGGCTGGCGCGGCTTCGCCATCCAGCATCAGCTCCAGCAGCGTTCCGCCCGGGGCCTTCGCTTTCAGGGCGCGCGGGCTGTCGAGCGCGAGCAGCCTTCCCTCGTCGATGATCGCCAGACGGTCGCAGAGCCGGTCAGCCTCGTCCATGTAGTGCGTCGTCATCACGATCGTGCGTCCGCGCGCGTGCAGATCGCGAAGGATTTCCCAGAGGTCGAGCCGCGCCTGCGGATCCAGACCGACCGTCGGCTCGTCGAGGAAAATGATATCGGGCTCATGCATGAGAGCGCGTACGATCATCAGCCGCTGCTGCTGTCCCCCCGACAGCTGCGCGACCATCGACTGTTTCTTCTCCGCGAGTCCGAGCCTCTCGAGCAGCTCGTTCGCCCGCTGGGTGGAAACCGCCCTCGAGAACCCGAAGTACGCGGCGTGGAATTCCAGGTTCTCGATCACGTTGAGGCTCAGGTCCGCGTTCGGACGCTGCGGAACTACTCCGATCCGCTGCCTCACTCTTACGGATTCGCTCGCGACGTCCGCACCCGCGACCACCGCGCGGCCCGACGTTGGCCGGATCCGGGTGGTGAGAACTCCAATCGTCGTCGACTTCCCCGCGCCGTTCGGGCCGAGGAGACCGAAGAACTCGCCGACTTTGATGTCGAGGTCGAGGGAATCCAGCGCAATGACGTCGTTTGCCGGACGAACCGCTCCGGCGGGGCCGAGCGCAACGCTTGGCGGGGTACGAGCCTTCGTCTTGCCACTGCCCTGATAGACTTTCCGCAGGGCGCGGATCTCAATGGCTACTCCGTTGCCAACGGCGCCATCAGCAGCGCTCGCTGTCAGGCGCCGATCGGGTGCCAGGTGGTCTTGAACTCGACGAAGTCGCGGATCTCGTAAAGGCTCTGGGCCTTGTCGGACGCCCAGTCGATTCCCTCCTTGTCCTCGCGCCTTCGCGCGCGGACACGCTTGATGCTTTCCGCCGCGCCAAGCTGCAGCCGCTTTTTCTCTTCGGCGTTCACGATCGCGCTCACGCCGCGTATGTGCGTGTGCGTCGCGAAAGTCGGCACCAGCTCCTTTCTGAAACCGGTGAGAATGTTCACCACGCCGCCCGGCAGATCGGATACCGCGAGCATCTCCCCGAGCACGATCGCCGGATATGGATAAGCCTCGGACGCCAGGCTGACTACCGTGTTGCCTGCCACGATTATCGGCGCGATCTGGCTCAGGAGCCCCAGCAGCGGAAACTCGTCGTCGGCGATGACACCGATGATCCCCATCGGCTCCGCGACCGTGAAGTTGAAGAACGGGCCCGCGACGGGATTCGTGTTGCCGAGCACCTGCTCGTATTTGTCCGCCCAGCCGGCGTAGTAAATGAGCCGGTCGACGCTCGCCGCCACTTCCTTTGCCGCAGCGCTCTTCGTCGCCGCTCCGGACATCACCAGCGCCTCGGCCATCTCCGCGCTGCGCGATTCGACCATTTCGCCCAGCCGGTAAATGATCTGACCGCGATTGTAGGGAGTGCGCTGTGCCCAGTCGGGCCCGGCCTTGGCCGCCGCCTCGACGGCGTTTCGCAAATCCTTGCGTGTGCACTGAGGAATGTTCCCGAGCAGCGCACCGCTGGTGCCCGCGGCCCCGCCGTTTTTTTTCTGAACCGGAAAGACACGCCCGCTCTCCGAGCGGATGAACTGGCCGCCCACGTAAACCTTGGGCGTTTTGGTGATCGGGATGCGCGCCATCAGACGATCCGCCCGTAGTCCATCAGCCCCTGACGTCCGCCTTCGCGCCCGAACCCTGATTCCTTGTAGCCGCCGAACGGAGACGAAGGATCGAACTTGTTGAAGGTGTTCGCCCACACCACGCCGGCCTTGAGCAGCGTGCTCATCTTGAGAATGCGGGAACCCTTGTCGGTCCACACCCCCGCGGAAAGACCATACATCGTGTTGTTGGCCTTCTCCACCGCTTCCTCGAGCGTGCGAAAAGTGAGAACGCTCAACACCGGTCCGAAGATCTCTTCGCGGGCGATGCGGTGGCTCTGGGTGACGCCGGTGAATACAGTCGGCTTGAAGTAGTAGCCTTTGGTTGGCAGCTGGCATCCACCCGATTGATAGATCTCCGCGCCACCGGTCACTCCGGAGTCGACGAGCTCGCAGATGCGGTCCAGCTGCGCCCGCGAATTGATGGCGCCGACATCGGTGTTCTTGTCGAGTGGATCGCCGACCCGCAGTACATCGATTCGTCTCTTCAGCTTGCTGACGAACATCTCGGCGATCGATTCCTGGACGAGCAAGCGCGACCCGGCGCAGCAGACGTGTCCCTGGTTGAAGAAGATTCCGTT
>DASTTD010000176.1:0-3224 GCA_035760325.1 Gemmatimonadaceae bacterium | reverse complement strand
CCGTATCGGGTCGAAGGCAAGAAGACTCTGGGATACGAGATCGCTGAACAGTCGGCGTGGACGCTGCCGGACGTGATCATCTACCCGACCGGTGGCGGGACCGGACTGGTCGGCATGTGGAAGGCGTTCGACGAGATGGAGAAGCTCGGCTGGATCGACGGGAAGCGGCCCCGCATGGTGGTCGTGCAGGCGGAGGGATGTGCGCCGATCGTGAACGCTTTTCTGGCCGGAGCGCAGCTCGCCGACGAGTTTCCCGACGCTGCGACCGTTGCGTCCGGCCTCCGGGTTCCCAGGGCGATCGGCGACTTCCTGATACTGGGCGCGTTGAAGGAATCCGGCGGCACAGCGGTGGCGGTTGGCGACGACGAGCTCCTGGCCGGGGCGCGGCAGCTGGCGAGAACCGAGGGAATCCTTGCCGCGCCCGAGGGCGGCGCGTGTGTCCCCGCGCTGAGGAGGCTGCTCGATCGCGGCGACATCGATCGGAGCGAAAGGGTCGTGCTCTTCAACACGGGCGCCGCCGTCAAACATCTCGACGCTTTTGACGGCCGTACCGGACCCGGGTAGCCGCGAAGCGCGGGGCGTCTATCTCAATCCGAGCAGCTTGTGGGTTTGCAGGCTGAGACGCCAGCGCGGATGGCGCAGGCAATATTCGATCGCTCGCTCGGTGTTGAGCGCGGTGTCGGGGCCATCCATCGGCTGCAGAAAGAAATGCTCGAAGTCGAGTCCCTCGAATCGTTCCGGCATTGCCTGATCCTGGGGAAACACGAGCTTGAGCTCGCTCCCACTCGTTTGCACGAGCGGCGCGCCCGCTTTCGGGCTGACACAGATCCAGTCGAGCGAAGCGGGCGCCGGCCGGGTCCCGTTGGTCTCCACCGCGACCTCGAAGCCGCGCTCGTGGAAGGCGTCGATGGCCGCCTCGTCCAATTGCAGCAGGGGCTCCCCTCCCGTACACACCACGTACCTGCGACCCTGGCCGCGCCAGCACCGATCGACTGCATCCGCCAGCGCATTCGCGCCCGGGAACCTGCCGCCGTCCGGTCCCGTTCCGACGAAATCGGTGTCGCAGAATTGGCACACTGCGCGGGCGCGGTCCTCTTCGCGCCCCGTCCAGAGATTACACCCGGAGAACCGGCAGAACACCGCCGCGCGGCCGCTCTGCGCCCCTTCTCCCTGAAGCGTGTAGAAAATCTCTTTCACCGTGTACGTCATCTCGAATAGTAATAACGCGCTTTACGGTTTCCGCGCTGCGTCCAGCGTTATCGAGTCAACTGGGCTGATGAGTAGCGTATCGGATCTATCAGGCCGGCCTCGCTGAATCCCCTGAGCCGGAGCTGGCACGCGTCGCAGCGGCCGCACGCCGCACCATCCCCGCCGGGATCGTAGCAGCTGGTGGTGCCTGAGTAGTCGACGCCGAGAGAAGTACCCAGCCTGATAATCGCGGCCTTGGTGAGCGCGATGAGGGGAGTGCGAATGGTGATCCGCGTACGGCCCTCGACTCCGGCGCGAGTCGCCAGATTTGCCATCGTCTCGAACGCGCGAATGTACTCGGGCCGGCAATCGGGGTAGCCGCTGTAGTCGAGCGCGTTCACACCTATGAAAATGCTGGCTGACCCGGTCACTTCCGCGAGCGCGAGGGCGTAAGAAAGAAATATCGTGTTGCGCGCCGGAACGTAGGTGATGGGAATGTCTTCGTTGCCCCGCGCCGAAGGGGCAAGGTCGCGATCCTTCGGAACCGCAATGTCCGCTGTAAGGGCAGATCCGCCGAAAGCTCTGAGATCGATGTCAATGATGTGGTGATCCCTTACCTCAGCGCCTTCGGCGATCCGCCGCGCGGCGTCAACCTCGACGAGATGACGCTGTCCGTAGCGGAATGTGAGGGCATGAATATCGAATGCCTCACTTTTTGCTATGGCGAGCACGGTCGTCGAGTCGAGGCCGCCACTGAGAAGGACGACAGCGGCGGACGCTGTGGAATCTCGGGAAGTCGACGGCTTTGATTTCACGGTAAGGCCAGTCCGTGAAAATTACACCCGATCGTCTTCCGCAATGAGTATCGCTGGCATCAACGCGAGGCCGTCATGGTCATCAATCGTTCGCGCAAAAGATTCACTCCCTCGTCGAGCTCCCGGAGCAGCTCGGATGCGCGCTCCAGATTCTCCGATCGAGCAAGCTGGTGACGTCCCGAGCCTTGAGCGGACGGCGGGTAGCGTCAAGCGCGTAGCGGTCAGCATAGCAGTTCAGGGCTTCTCCCAGACAACAAAAAGCCGCGCTCTCGCGCGGCTTTTTACTCCCTAATTCTCATCCGACGGCTCCGGATCCGGCTCGACGGACGCCAACGCAACCGGAAGCCCACGAGGCGTCGTGTGCCTCCCGTTGCTCCGCCCGTTCGAGCCGTTGCCGTTCGATGCCATCGCTTTCGAATGCTCGGTCTTGAGCTCTCCGACCAGATCGAGGAGCGCGTGGCTGCCGTGAAAGAGCTGCGTCGAAGCCATGCTCATCTGCTCGCAGGCCGCGCTCTGCTCTTCGGTCGACGCGCTCACCTGAAGCGCCGACGTCGCATGACTCTCGGCCGTCCGTGCCACGAGTCCGAGATTGGAGGCGGCTGAGTCGACGGCGCGCGCATTTTCGCCGGCGGCGGTGGTCACGGTGGCGGCGGCCTCACGCGTCCGCTGGGCCGCCGCGAGGATCGTCGACAGAGCGCTGTCGAGGTCGCGGCTCACCCGCTCGATTTCTCCAACCTGCACGACTCCCTGCTCCATTGCCTTCGATGTCGCGAGCACGCGCGTCGTGACGCTGTCCATCAGCTTCACGACGTCATCCGCGGCGGCCTGGGTCTGATCGGCGAGCTTTCTGACCTCGCCCGCGACGACCGCGAAGCCACGCCCTGCCTCTCCGGCGCGCGCAGCTTCGATTGCCGCGTTCAGGGACAGCAGGTTCGTCTGCTCGGCGATGCGTCCGACCGAGACGACGAACCTGTTGATGTCCGCGGCGGTGGTGTTGAGCTCCCGCACCTCACCCGCCGCCTGCTGCACGATGGAGCGGACGTCGAAGAGGATTTTCAGCGCGCGCTCCACATCCAGCCGCTTCGCGTCCGCCTCGGCCTCGATAGCGCTCGCAAGTCCATGAACTTCCTGCGCCCCTCCGACGAGATTGTCGCCGCGGGTACGGATTCCATCCAGCGCGTCGTTCACCTGACGAAGCTGGGCGACCTGCGACTCGGCGCC
>DASTTD010000175.1:0-11623 GCA_035760325.1 Gemmatimonadaceae bacterium | reverse complement strand
GTCAGCTGGCAGAACGGCTCCGGGGCGGTTCACAACGTCACTTTCGACAATCCGGCTGCCGCGGGCGCCGTTGCCGGCGGCGCGAGTGGAAACGTCCCGGAACACAATTCGGGCACCAACTCACGCGCGTTCACAGCCGTCGGCACCCACAATTTCCAGTGCACGCTTCATTTCGGCATGACGGGAGCGGTGATCGTTCAATAGTGAATCTGCCTAGAAGAACGAGCGGCCATCGACATCGTGCGGGGGCGTGATACCGAGCGCCGCGAGTGCGCTTGGCATCACGTCGACTGTTCGTCGCGGCTGTCTGGCGGGAGCACGATTGAGCAGCAGCGGGACGATCATGTGCTCGCGATGCAACGCTCCATGCGAGGATACGTGCGGGATAGGCTCGTACCTCGCCCGGAAGTCCCAGTCCCTCGAGGCGGACAGAATGATATCGCCACTTCGCGGCGATTCCAGCAGCCGCGCGATCTGCACCAGTCCATCCGGGTAATCCGTATCGAGCATGACATCGTACGCCTGTTCGTCGTTCACCGAGATTTGCTCCCCGGACCCCAGGGGATCACCAGACTCCGGGCAGTATGAATACCTCGTCGGCGTCCATTCGAGAGTCGCGAAGCCGCGTGAGCGAGAGCGGATCTGGCACGATGCTGGTCCGGTCGGGAGGATGGCGAGATCGACGGATGCCCGAGACTCGATGTCGCCCGCCAGCTCTGCCCACTTCGCGCCGAGCGCCGGCCACCACGGACGCGATCGCTGGTCGAGATCGAGATAGAGATGGGCCATCGCGTTTCCGCTCACCATCACGGCGACATCCGCCGAGCGCTTGTACGCCCACGGGTGCGCAAGAGCGTCGTAGCCCCACTCGGTGATGAGGCCGGCGAGATCCTCATGAGCACGCACGGGAGAATGCCCGTGGTCGCTTGCCACCCAGAGGCTCATTCGCTCCCAGCGTCCATCGGCTTCCGCATCGCGGCGGATCCGCGCTACAGTCTCGTCGACGATGCGAAGCGCTTCGCCGACGATCGGAGCTTCGTGACCGGCGGCATGTGATGTCTTGTCGATGCCGGTGAGCGCGACGAACGCGAACCGCACTCTCTCTCGCCTGAGTCGTCGCGCGACCGTTTTGCCGATGCTGCGGTCGATCGCCAGCCATCCCTTTACGTTACCGCGGAAATGAGTGATCGCGGCCCTGGCGGCGAAGGGCAGGCTTCTCCCGATCCGCTCCTGTCTCTTCAGTCCGCGGCAGATTACACTCAGCGCGCCAATGCTCGGCCGCGCCAACTCGAAGATCGTCGACGATCCGGTGTAGAGGTCGCGGTCGACGAAACTCATCTCGGGGCCCACATAGCTGCGGGAGTGACCCGGCATTCGCGCGAGCTCGCGGGAGCGATCGAACCAGCGGAGCCCGGGCAGGCCGACGCTTCCCGGATAGCGGCCCATGATGAACGGCGCGTAGGCGGGGCCCGTGACCGACGGAAATGCGGATGTTATGGAAAACAGCGCTCCTTCGGATCGGATCCGCGCGAGCGCCGGGACCTCTCCGCTTTCGATCGCGCGCGTCAGCGAGTCGGGACGGGCGCCGTCGGCGATGATGACCACGACCTGCGCGCCATCATCTGGCGGGCTTCCTGCAGAAGCACGCAACTTTAGTTTCCGAATGAAAGGAGCAGCCAGAGTCCGCTGTTGCGGTCGACCATGAAGAAAAGAAAAGATACCCCGAAGCCCGTGTCGGCGAAGCAGAGCGCTCCGGGGAAAGCATCGCGCGCGCGTACGGCGGGCGGAAAGAAAATGAACGCCGCGGTGATGGCGTCGGCGGAGCAGCAGGCGCGCGAGGGACTCAAGCAACGGACGGAAGAAGGCCATCTGAAGGCCGGCAGGACTCCACCGTCGCAGCAGGCCTCGGGGAGGAGGGCGGGCGCGACACGCGTCGTCGACGATGCCATTCGCAGCTTCGGTCCCGTCACCGAAGATGAAAAGCTCCTGCAGCAAAGCTCGCCTCCGATCGACTTCACCAGAACGGATCCGTGGCGCGTGCTGCGCATCATGGGGGAGTTCATCGAAGGTTTCGACACGCTCGCGTCGGTGGACAAGGCGGTCACGATCTTCGGCTCCGCGCGAATCGGTCCCGACGACCCGCACTATGATGCGGCGGTGGAAACGGCGCGCCTGCTCACCAAGGCGGGGTTTGCCGTAATCACCGGCGCGGGACCCGGAATCATGGAGGCGGGCAACAAGGGCGCGCAGCTGGGCGGCGGAAGATCGATTGGCTGCAACATCGAGCTCCCCTTCGAGCAGGGCGCGAATCCGTATGTGGATACTCTCGTGAACTTCCGGTACTTCTTCGTCCGGAAGACGATGTTCATCAAGTATTCAGCCGCCTTCGTAATCTTTCCCGGCGGATTCGGAACGCTCGACGAGCTGTTCGAGGCGCTCACTCTGATCCAGACCGGAAAGATCTACCGGTTTCCGGTCATCCTGTTCGGACGGTATTACTGGGCCGGCCTGCTGCGCTGGCTCCAGACGAGAGTGTTGACCGAAGGAAAGATCTCCGCCGGCGATCTCGACCTCATGCTCGTCACCGACGATCCCGCTGAAGCCGTACAGGCAATCATCACGGCGTACAGGTCTCTCGGGAAAACGGCGGGCGATCAGATGGAGATGCTGATCGAGCCCGACGGAAGGCGCGATGGCGAAAGGAGGTAAACGCAAGAGCGGCAGCGATGGGCGCGACCGCGGGGGCTTCAAGGCATCGCGTCACGGCAAGGCATCAGCGGCAGGACCGAAAGCGCAGCAGAAGCTGGCGGCCGAACAGCGGGAGAAAGCAGGACAGCAGCACACCGCCCATGAGTCGAGCCGCTTTCTCAAGGGACAGCGAATCGATCCACGGCGAATCGATGGCAACGAGACCGTCGCCGAGCTGATCGAGGGGACCTTCCTCGCCTATAACGCCGCGCGCCTGCGCGAGGGGTGTCAGCTCTTCACGCAGAAAATGCTGGAGCCCGACGTTACGGTGGGACTATCCATCACCGGCGCGCTCACTCCCGCCGGCCTCGGCATGTCGGCGCTCATTCCGCTCATCGAGGCCGGCTTCATCGACTGGATCATCTCGACGGGTGCCAATCTCTACCACGACACGCACTTCGGCCTCGGCCTGGCGATGCACCGTGGCAACGCGCAGGAGTCGGACATAGTGCTGCGTGAGGAAGGCGTCGTTCGCATTTACGACATCTTCTTCGATTACGAGGTGCTTCTCTCGACCGATGCGTTCTTCCGGAAGATCATCACCGGGCGCGAGTTCCAGCGGGCAATGTCGAGCGCGGAATTCCACAACCTGTGTGGCAAGTACGTTCGCGAGCGGGAGAAAACACTCGGCCTGGGACAGAAATCCCTGCTCTCGGCGGCGTACACATCCGGAGTTCCGATCTATACCTCGTCACCGGGCGACAGCTCGATCGGGATGAACATCGCGGCGCTCGCCCTGGACGGGAATCGTTTGCTGCTCGATCCCAACCAGGACGTGAACGAGACCGCTTCCATCGTGCTGGACGCGAAGCGCGCTGGTGGGAAGAGCGGAGTGATGATACTCGGCGGTGGAAGCCCGAAGAACTTCATGCTGCAGACGGAGCCGCAGATTCAGGAAGTGCTGGGCATCGACGAGAAGGGACACGACTTTTTCCTGCAGATCACGGACGCGCGCCCCGATACAGGTGGGCTTTCCGGGGCCACACCGGCGGAAGCCGTGAGCTGGGGGAAGATCGATCCGGACCGCCTCCCTGACGCGATCGTCTGCTACCTGGATTCGACGGTAGCTCTGCCGCTCCTCGCATCGTACGCGTTCGCGCGACACGAACGGCGTCCGCTCAAGCGGCTGTTCGACCGGCGCGAGGCGATGATGGATCGACTCCGCGAGGAGTACGCAAAATCCGGTTCGGAGCCTGCCTCGATCGATCAGACGGACTCCAAGCTTCCACAGCATCGTTAACCGATTGCCAGCAAGGGCCGTACGCCCTAGCTTGGGAGACGGGCGCCCGGCCGGTCAGTGAGGTCGGGCGCTCGTTTTTCCGCGGAAGCACGGTAACCATCGATGTGGGTCCGGTCGCATGATAGAGCAACTCAAGAAACAGCTCGGCGAGGAAGCCGAGCGCCTCCAGCACGAGCTGAGCGTCACCCTGCCGTTCGAGATCCGGCGCGCCGTCGAGATGGGCGACTTGCGGGAGAACAGCGAGTACAAGGCTGCGCTCGAGCGCCAGCAGTTCGTTCAGGCCCGCCTCGGGCAGCTGCGCCAGCGTCTGAGCAAGCTCTCGCAGATCGATGTCACGCAGATCCCCGCCGACAAGGTCGGGCTCGGCTCACACGTCGTCGTGGAGGACGAGACCACCGGCAAGCGTGAAAGCTACAGTCTCGTGTTCGGCGATTCCGTTGAATTCGAGGAGGGCCACGTGAGCATGTCGTCGCCCATCGGGAAGACTCTGGTGGGGAGAAGCGTGGGGGAAATCGTCGTGCTGAAGCTTCCCGCACTCACGCGCAAGCTGAAGATCGTCGAGCTCAAAACGATCCACGACGCGGCCTGAGCCCACGGTCCACCCACCGTCTGATTACAGTCGTTCGCCGTTTGCGGGGCGCTAATGTCTTGCTGCCCCCGCGAACGGTGCCTAGCCTCAGCTTACAACCAGCCATCCACACTGACGGGAGGCTGGTGCATCAGAAGGGAGGCCAAGTGAAGCTCAAGCACTGGTACATCGGGGTCGCAGTATTGGCACTGGGAGCGTGCGGTGGTGGTGGTGGCAGCGGCAGCACCGGACCGCCGCCGCCTCCGACCGGTAACACTCCTCCTCCCACCGGGGGGGTGGAGGTGCGCAACAACTCCTTCAGCCCATCAGGCAAGACCGTTGGCACGGGAACGACCGTGGAATGGGCGTGGAACAGCTGCGTCGGCGGATACGATGGCGACGTCTGTGTCGCTCACAGCGTGACTTTCGACGACGGCGTCACGTCTCCGATTCAGGAAAGGGGCACATTCAGCCGCACTTTCTCGACGGCAGGGACATACGACTACCATTGCCAGACACATGGTACCGCGATGTCCGGGAGAGTTACCGTCCAGTAAGGGTCAGCGTGGTGCGATGGTGAACATGCGCTCGACATCGCGTTCGTATTCGCGAAGCCGGGCGCTTTTCACATCGTCGCTCCAGCCGAGCAGAGGCGCGACGATTGCCGCCGCCCGCGCCGCGACACTCTGGCCGTGGTCGCGCGTCTCGAACGCCAGGTGGGTCCGGCGAATCAGCAAATCCGAAAGTGTGGTGGCCATCTCTTCGCGCACGGCGTAGACGAGATCCGCGCCGGTGTAGCGAAGCCCGGGGATGAACGTGCCGGACAGACTCAGGTCGTCCTGCTGAAGTCGGGCCACCGCAGCTTCTCTTTCTGCTCCAGGAAGAAGAACGGAATCCGTCGCCGCGCCCCGGGGCTTGCGGCCCAGGGCTCGCTCGGCGACATCCACGATCTCGGCGGCCATTGATCGATATGTGGTGAGCTTCCCACCCGTAACGTTGATCACGCCTGAATCATCGACTACGATGGAATGCTCGCGTGAGATTCGGCCGGGTCGGGCGGCAGCGCCGCTGGCGAGAGGGCGAATGCCCGCCCACGCGCTCACGACGTCCTGCTGTGTCAGAGCGGCGCGCGGGAAGTAATGGTTTGCCGAGCGAATGAGGTAGTCCACATCGGCCGTGCCGGCCTTCACCGATTCGGGAGGCTCGGTTGTCCAGGTGTCCGTCGTGCCGATGATCGTGTGACCGCCAGCGGGAAGACAGAACATCACACGCCCGTCGACTGGAGATACCAGGGTCAGCGCGTCGCGATTTCCAATGCGGTCTCTCGGAACGGCGATGTGAACGCCCTTGCTTCCGCGCAGCCGCTTTGCGCGGGCGCCCGAGCTGAAATTGTTTTCCCAGATTCCGGTGGCGTTCACGACCACTCGCGCGCGGACTTCTTCCGTGGTCGTCTCACGAGCTACGGTCGCTCGCATTTCTTTGCTTCCATCGCGAGCGAGTGAGGTGACTTCAGCGTGATTGACGACCACGGCGCCAAGGTCTCTGGCCGCGAGTGCGTTGGCGAGCGTGAGACGGGTGTCGTCGGTGGCGGCATCGTAGTACACCGCTCCTCCGTGAAGTCCGTCCGACCGAAGAGCGGGCTCCCGCGCGAGTGTGGCTGCCGCATCCAGACCGACATGACGGCGTGACCGGCCCGTCGCCATCAGATCGTAAAGGAAGAGGCCCGCGCTCAGCTTCAGCTTTCCAACCCTTGCTCCCCGATATACGGGCCAGGTGAACGCGAGCGGCTTTACCAGGTGGGGAGCGATCCGGAGCAGGGTTTGCCGCTCTCTGATCGATTCGTGAACGAGGTGGAACTGCGCGTTCTCGAGGTAACGGATCCCGCCGTGCACCAGACGCGAGGATCTGCCGGATGTTCCGCTGGCGAAATCGTCGCGCTCGACTAGCGCAAGGCGCAATCCGCGCATGGCTGCGTCCCGGGCGACGCCGCAACCCGTTATCCCACCGCCGATAACGAGGACGTCAAAGAGCTCGGTGTTCAGCTGGCTCAACGCGCGGAGATCTCAAAGCAGCATTGCGGACGTCCCGACCGGTCGCAACGCTCTCGGACTTCCGTTCCGACCACCTCGGCGACCATGGCAGTGACTGCGGCGCAGACACAGTTATCCGCTTTGACCGCGGAAGCGAGCGGGCAGGCCAGTCCGACGATGTTGAACCCGCGCGCGGATTCCTCGACGGTCGTGATGCCACCCATGTCGTTCAGGACGGTCGAGGCAGCGGCAACACGCTTCGCCAGCGGACCACGAGTGACGACTCCAGTGCCGGCCAGACGTCGGCCGACGCGCTTGAGAAACGCCATCAGCTGGGAGGTGGACATCGTTTCCCGAAGCTCGAGCACACACGCGGCCAATACCGGCGCGTACGCCCTCGAGAACGCTTCCTCGGCCTTCCTGCTCAGGCCGTAGACCACGGCCGGCTTGCCCGCGCCGGCGCCTTTTCGCGCACCATGGCGCTCGACCGTGCCTTCCTGCACGAGTGCCGCGAGATGGAACCGGACGGCATTGTTGGTCACGCTCAGCCTGCGGGCCAGCCCATCGACGGTAGAGGTACCCCGTCGCAGGAGTGACAAGAGCTGGCTTCGTGTGGCTTCCAGCTCAGGCGTTTCATCCTTCCGGCGAATCATTCTGCGCTGAATCTAGCACCCTTCACCGTAATAAGTCAAAGAAAACCTTGACTTATTATCCAGGTTTACCTAACGTCCGCGAGTGCCGCCGGCGCACTCGAGCCGGAAAACCCGTTTCCCTGGAGCCAGATACCATGCTAAACCTCAGATCCAAAGTGCTGGCAGTCTCCGCGGTGGTCGCGGTTGCGGTCGGTGTCGCGGCGCTGGTCGCGCATGCCGCCAACGAGCGCACGTCCGCACCGTCAGTCCCGGCGGGCGTAGCCAATGAACACGTGCCCGCCCCCGTCGCTGCGCTCGATGATCCCACGATTGTCGCCATATTCGACGCAGCCAACACCTATGACATCGAAACCGGCGTGCTTGCGGCGAAAAAGGGCCGGGCCCAGGCGGTCCGTGAGTTCGGCGAGATGCTGGCGCGCGATCATCGGCACGTCCGAACGCTCGGCCGCGACCTTGCAGCCTCGCTCAACGTGACGCCCACGCCGCCGAAGGATTTTGCGCTCGCTAAATCGCACGCTCAGGCGTTACGTACCCTGAAGGCGGCTTCCGGTCGTCAGTTCGATCGAGCGTTCCTCGAGCACGAGGTTGTCTTCCATAGCGCGGTGATCGATGCGGTGACGACTACTCTCCTCCCGGCAATCAGCAATCCGCAGGTCAGGGACCTCGTCACGAAAGTAGCTCCGGCTTTTGCCGCGCACCGCGACAAGGCTCAGAGCATGCTCGACAATCTGAAGTAGCGGATTGAACCAACAATCTTCCGGGCACGGCCATGAGCAATCCTGACGAGAAGCCCACCGGACCCGATCTCGAGCGTGGCATCGAGATCAGGAACGTCGGGCCGGGCCAGCTCGTGGAGGGACACGCGTTCGGCGAACCAGTGCTTCTCGCGCGAGTCGAGGACAACTGGTTCGCGGTGGGCGCCAGGTGTACGCACTACAGCGCTTCGCTTGCGGAAGGACTGCTCGTCGGCGAAACGGTCCGGTGCCCCTGGCACCACGCGTGTTTCGATCTCCGCAACGGATCGGCGATCGCTGCGCCAGCACTCAACGACCTCGCGTCGTACCAAGTTCTGGTGCGGGACGGCCTGGTCCGGGTAGTCGGAAGGCGCGACGCCGCGGCATTGAGCGAAAAGGTCAACGGTGTCTCGCGCTCGAGAGCGCCCGAACGTGTGGCGCTCGATCCTCACCCGGCCGCGGGCCCCCCATCCGTAGTGATCATTGGTGCGGGAGCAGCCGGAATCACCTGTGCCGAAATGCTGCGCCGCGAAGGTTATCGTGGACCGGTTACGCTGGTCGATCCGGATCGGGACGCACCCTACGACCGGCCCAACCTTTCAAAAGACTATCTCGCGGGGAGCGCGCCTGAGAAGTGGCTGCCTCTTCATCCCGCGCGCTTCTACGAGAACCAACACATTGAAATCCTGGCCGGTGTAGAAGTGCGAGAGCTTGACCTCCCGGGTAAGTCAGCCAGTCTGAGTGACGGCCGGAAACTCGGCTTTGGGCAGCTGCTGATCGCGACTGGCGCAAGTCCGATTCGTCTCAAAGTCCCTGGCCAGGAGCGCATCAGCTATCTCCGCAGTCTCGCCGATTCGCGGGCGCTCATCGAGAAGTCGGGCGCCAGTCGAAAGGCGGTTATAATTGGTGCCGGATTCATCGGCCTCGAAGTGGCGGCATCCCTGGTGTCGCGCGGGCTCGACGTGAGCGTCGTCGCGCCCGGCCACCTTCCTCTCGAGCGAGTGCTCGGCCCCGAGCTCGGGGCTCTCGTCAAAGGCGTTCACGAGTCGAAGGGTGTGAAGTTCCACTTTGGGCGCAGCGTGAAGGCCATAGACGAGCGCGCCGTAATGCTGGACGACGGGCAGCGACTGGAGGCCGATCTGGTGGTGGGCGGAATCGGCGTGCGGCCGAACGCAAGCATTGCCGAACGCGCGGGACTCACATTGGATAACGGCATTGCCGTGAACGGGTTTCTCGAGACGAGCTCCCCCGGCGTATTCGCGGCTGGGGACGTCGCCCGTTGGCCGGACGCGTACTCGGACGCGCACCTGCGCGTCGAGCATTGGGTCGTCGCCGAGCGACAGGGACAGGTGGTAGCGCGGAACATGCTGGGCCACCGCGAGCGCTTCGACGACATCCCGTTTTTCTGGAGCAATCACTATGACAACCTCTTCATCCACTACTCGGGGCACGCCGAGCAGTGGGACGAGACTCGCGTCGAGGGAGATGTAACGGCGATGGACTGCGAAGTGTCGTTCATGGTTCGCGGAAAACGACGCGCGATCGCGACCATAAACAGGGACCGGCGTAATCTCGAGGTCGAGGTCGAGATGGAAGGAGAGCCCTGGCGGCCTGCCAGCGCGCACTCGGGACCGCGGCCGCACCAGTACTGACGGGTACAAGCCCAGAAGAGAAAATTTGACCGCAAGAACCGGATAGGCGGCGCCGCGGACCCGTCCCATACTTGGACTCGGATCAGTATACTCCTACAGCGAGCGACGGTATGACATCGATGACTTTGCAGTCAATGCAACCCCTGAGCGAGAGCAACGCGTGGAACTCCGTTCTCAACCGCGACGAAAGCGCGGATGGGGCGTTCGTCTACGCCGTCGCTACGACGGGAGTTTACTGTCGTCCCTCCTGTCCGTCGCGCCGCCCCAAGCGCGGCAACGTGCGCTTTTATTACTCGGCGAAGGCTGCCGAACGCGCGGGATTCCGCGCCTGTCATCGGTGCCTGCCACAAAACGGCGTCAGCTCGTCGCGCGCGGCCGTCGCTCGCGCCCGCGATTACATCGATCGCGCGATCATCGCCTCAGGTGAAGAGCGGATCACACTCGAGAGAATCTCGCATGAAGCGGGCGTGAGCCCACATCACCTTCAGCGCAAATTCAGGGAAGTCGTCGGGCTCACACCGGCAGAGTACGCTCGCGCGCGCAGAAGCGAGAGGCTGAAGGAAGAGCTCAGACGTGGCGAAACCGTGAGCCGTGCGACTTTTGGCGCCGGATACGGATCGAGCAGCCGCCTCTACGAGAGCGCGAACGCGCAGCTCGGCATGACACCCTCCACCTATCAGCGGGGCGGCACGGGCGCCGACATTGAATGGGTCGTCGCCAAAACCTCACTCGGCTACCTGCTCGTCGCCGCCACCGAACGCGGGATCTGCTCCGTCACCCTTGGCGATGACAGCCTCACGCTCGAGCAGCGGCTCGCCGCTGAATATCCGGCCGCCAACAGGCGCTACGTCCCGGTCGATGGCTCGGTGCTGGCCAATTCTCCCACGTCGAGCAAGCTCGCCCGCTGGGTTCGTCAGGTCGTCGCCAACGTGGAAAGCGAGCAAGGCGGCAGTGCGCGCGACATTCCGCTCGACCTGAAGGCGACAGCCTTTCAATGGAAAGTTTGGCGCGAGCTGCAGAAGATTCCGCGCGGCGAAACTCGCTCCTACTCGGAGATCGCCGCCGCGATCGGATCGCCGCGCGCGACGCGTGCCGTCGCCAGCGCCTGCGCCAACAATCCCGTCGCCGTGGTGATACCGTGTCACCGGGTTCTGAGACGGAACGGCGAGCTCGGCGGGTATCGGTGGGGCCTCGACAGAAAACGTCAGCTGCTCGAGAAGGAAAGCGCGCCGCGGAAGGCCGGATCGTCCTAGAAAGATACAGGGCCCCCGTCTAAGTTCCCTTAATGGCTACATTCGGGAACGGACGACGGGTTGCCATCGTCGCCGGCGTAAGAACGCCGTTCACCAAAGCCGGAACAGCGTTCAAATCCATCTCCGCCATCGACCTCGGCAAGCTTTGCGTTGCCGAGCTGCTTCAGCGCACGAATCTCGACGGAAAGGAGGTGCAGGCGCTCGTATTCGGCACGGTGATTCCATCCATCGTGGCGCCCAACATCGCCCGCGAAATCTCGCTCCTTCCGCAGCTCCCCAAGGGCGTGCAGGCATTCTCCGTAAGCCGCGCCTGCACATCCGCGAATCAGGCCATCACCGACGCCGCGGACCAGATCGCGCTCGGACAGATCGACGTCGCGATCGCGGGCGGCTCGGAATCGCTGTCGAACATTCCGATCATGCACTCGCAGGGATTCGCCGAGAAGCTGGTGCTGGCGTCGAAGGCGAAGTCACTCTCCGGAAGATTGAAGGCGCTCGCGAGCATGAGGCCGAAGGACCTCGTTCCCATCACTCCAGCGATTGCGGAACCGTCGACCGGCGAGACGATGGGACAGTCGGCCGAGAAAATGGCGAAGCTGAACGCGATCTCGCGCGAGGAACAGGATCATTTCGCGCTTCGCTCCCACAGGCTCGCCGCCGCCGGTACTTCCGACGGACGGCTGACGGCCGAGATGATGCCGGTGTACGTACCGCCGCGATTCGAGAGCGTGCTCACCGCGGACAA
>DASTTD010000174.1:0-7998 GCA_035760325.1 Gemmatimonadaceae bacterium | reverse complement strand
GACTGGATCGCGCGCGCGAATGCGTTGCGGGCTTCCGCGTACTTCTCGAGCTCGACGAAGATGAGACCGATGCCGTTCCAGGCGACGGGATGCTCGGGCGCGGTGGTCAGCACCTGCCGGTATGCCTCGAGCGCGAGCTCGGTGTGCTTTTGCTTGAACAGCCCGAGCGCGAGGTTGAGTCGCGCCTCGACCGGCGGCGCCGCCGACTGGAGCGCGCGACGGAACGAGTTGATCGCTCCCTTGGTGTCGTCGTTGTGCCAGAGAAGGACGCCGGTGTTGTTGTGCGAGAACGGGTACGACGGATCGAGCTCGAGCGCGCGGTTGTATGCCGCTTCCGCTTCGGAGTGCCGGCCCTCGAGCTGAAGCGCCACGCCCCGGCCATTCCACCCCTTCGCGGTCGGAGAGAACTCGCGTGCGAAGCGGTCGGACGTCGCGATCGCAGCCCCGGTATCCCGCTGCAGCAGGTAAAGCTCCAGCATTGCCTGAAGAACTTCCGCGTTCGCCTCACCACCCTCGATGGCCTTCTCGTACTCCTGGAGGGCTTCCTTGAAGTATCCCTTCTGGCGCAGAGCGCGACCGAGCGTGATGTGCGCGCCGGCGGAAGTCTTCTGACCGTGGCTCGGGGTGGCGTCCGCGGCGCGGTAGCGCTCAAGCGAGAGGTTCGCCTGCGCGCGGACCAGCGTCGGGTTCAGCATGATGGCGCGCCTGTTCGCCTCGGCCGCTTCTTCGGCCCGGCCGAGATCGCCGAGGAGAAAGCCGAGGAGGTAATGGGCGTCGGGATTTTCCGGGTTGAGCTCGATTGAGCGGCGCACCGAGCGCATCGCCTGCTCGCTCAGCCCGCGATTGTAAAGTGTTTCAGCGAGCAGGAAGTGAATGACGGAGCTGTCGGCGTCGAGCTCCACCGCCCGCTGTAGCAGCGCATGAGCGCGGTCGAGCCGGCCGGCTGTTTTTTCGGCGATCGCGCTCTGAACGAGAGCCTCGATGTCTGCCGGATCGGCGCGCAGCCTCTCTTCTAGCGCCTCGAGGCGGCGCTCGACGAGGCCCGTGTCTCCGTAAGCGATCTCCAGGTTACGGCGGGCAACCCGCATCCGCTCGTCGAGGGCGAGCGCGCGCGAGAATGCGACGATCGCTTCGTCGGTAAGTCCCTTCCGGAAATAAAGGACGCCCAGATTGTTGTACGCGCCGGCATCGGACGGATCGATGCGGCGCGCGAACGACCTGAGGATGTCGATCTCCCCGCCGTTTGCGGCTGCCGGTGGGCGGGCAGATGGCGCTGCGGTCATCGGGTCAGGCCACGCGGACCGCGCGGAAGATGGCGTCGAACGCATCCGCATCCGGCACGAGCAGGAAGAATCCCTGGAGACTCTCCGAGGGTTCCTCGAGGAAGAATTCCGTCTCGACACAGAGTATCGGGGCCTCGGCGCGCGGCGCATGATCGCCGAAGGCGTCCAGCGCGTGCCTCGTGTCCCCGGTCGACAGAGCCGGTGGGGAGAGCATCAGCCGCATTCTCAGGAATTCACTGAGCGCGGTGAGGTAGGCGCCGGCGAGAATGTTGCCGGCCTCGTTGAGCGCCGACTGCTCCAGCTCTCCGAGACCCACGGACGACCCCCGCGGACGGCGCAGCATCCGCTCCGCCAGCTGGATTCCGGCTTTGAGCGGCAGAAGGAAAACGGTGCGGCCGTTGATGCTTCCCGACATGCCCATCTGCACCGCGACCACTTCGACCTCCGGCGGGATCTCGGGGACGAAGTCGCCTGGCGGCACGACGTTGACCATCGGAACGCTGATCATGATGCGGGTGGATGTCAGCGTCGACAACGCGGTGGCGGCGTGACCGGCCCCGATGTTGGCGACCTCCCGCAACGCGTCGAACCTGGCGCTGCTCATGAGGGCGGACGCCCGGGCGTCTAGCTCGCTGTCGCGAGGCGGCTGTTGCTGGGAGCTCATTTCAAAGAAGAGTTGATGCATCGATGATCAGCGCCGGAGCGCCGTCGCCAAGTATGGTGGCCCCACTGAAAAGATTCCGGCTGCCCGCCACCCCGGTAAAGTGTTTTACCACGATCTCCTGCTGTCCAACGAACTCGTCGACGATGAGCGCGGCGGGGCGATCGGAGATCTCGACCAGCACGACCTGGCCGCCCGCGCTTTTGCGGGCCGGAAGCCCGACCATTTCGCGCAGCCGGACCGCCGGAAAGACATCGTCACGGAGGGTAAGGATTTCTCTTCCCTTCACTTCCTGAAGCATCGGCGCGGACAGAGCGAAAGTCTCGATGACGTGCGTCAGAGGTATGGCGTAGATCTCCGCGTCCACGCGCGCGAGGAGCGCACGGGAGATCGCCAGTGTCAGCGGTAGTCTCATGACGACGCTGGTGCCCGCGCCGACCGTCGTTCTGACCTCCAGCGAGCCGCCGAGCGCGCGGACCTTGCTCGCGACGATGTCGAAACCCACTCCCCGCCCCGAAATGTCGGTGATTCGCTCGGCGGTCGAGAAGCCGGGTCGCGCGATCACACGGATCAGGTCCTCGTTCGAGAGAGCGGTCGCACCACGGTCGACGAGGCCGAGCTCTTTCGCCCTGGGCAGCACACGATCCTGATCGATTCCGCGGCCGTCGTCCGCAACCTGGACGAGAACGGTGTTGCGATCGCGTTCAGCGGAGAGCGTCACGATCGCGATGGGTGACTTCCCGGCGGCCTTCCGCTCGGCGGGCAACTCGACGCCGTGGTCCAGAGCGTTACGCAGCAGATGCAGGACCGGCTCGCCCATTTCGTCGAGCATTGACCGGTCGAGCTCGATCTCCTTCCCCTCGATTCGGAACTCGACTTCCTTGCCCAGCGCCCGCGCGGTGTCCCTGACCAGCCGCGGAAATCTGTCGAACACCTGACCAACTGGAACGAGCCTGCTCTTCATGATCTCGTTCTGCAGGTTGCCGATGATGTGTGACGCGCCCAGCATCGCTTCGATCAGAGCCGGATCACCGCTGGATTCCGCGATCTGACCCAGCCGGTCGCGCGCGATCACGAGCTCGCCGATCATGTCCATCAGACTATCGAGCCGTGCCGCCTCGATGCGCACATGCCTCGGCGCGGCCGCCCTCGGTTCGGCAACGGAAGCGGTTGATTCCTGCTCAGCGACAGCGAATTCCGCTGCGAACGTCTGCGCGGTCTCGGCGCTTGCCATGTTGAGGCGCTGGATCGCGCCGCTCACATCGAGCTCCTCGGGCGGCGTGCGGGTCGCCAGACTCACGGCGTGCTCCAGGGTGTCGGCTCCCGCGAAAAGCGTGTCGACGATGCCGGGAGTGACCAGCAGGCTGCCGCTGCGCAGCTTGTCGAAAAGCGTCTCCATCTCGTGCGACAGCTCCGCGACCGAGTCGTAGCCCATCGCGGCGCTCATGCCCTTCAGGCTGTGCACCGCGCGGAACAGACGGGCGATGGACGCATCGCTTTCCCCGCGCTCCAGATCGAGGAGGGCGTTATTGATCTCGAGGAGCTGTTCCTGGCTCTCCGTGAGAAAAAGCGCGGCGTACTTCGAGTTATCCACTCAGCCGAGAACCCGCTGTACGGCTTCGAGAACCCTGCTCGGCTGAAACGGCTTGACGACGAAATCCCGCGCGCCGGCTGCCAGCGCCTCCTGGACGAGGGCCTGCTGTCCCATCGCGCTGCACATGAGGATGCGAGCGGCGGGATCCAGCTCCGTGATCTGCTTCACCGCCTCGATCCCGCCCATCTCCGGCATGATGATATCCATCGTCACCAGATCGGGCTTCAGCTGCTGATACTTCTCCACCGCCTGCTTGCCGTTTTCGGCTTCGCCGACGACCGTGAATCCCGCCTGCGCGAGAATGTCGCTCACCATGGTCCGCATGAACACCGCGTCGTCGCACACAAGCACCGTGCTGCTCACCCTGCCTCCCCTTTTCCGAGTATTTCGCCAATCATCGCCGGAACATCCAGCAACAGCACGGGCTCACCGCCGATTTCGACGACGCCGCACACAGCAGTTCCTTCCGCCACATCCGCCGGACGCGGGCCGAACTGCTCGTCGGTCGCATCGTGGATGTCGCGCACATCGTCGATACCTACTCCAATCACTCCGTCACCGTAACCGGCGAGAAGAATGAGCCCTCCGGTGCGGCGCCAGTGCGACCGCCTGAGAGCGGTACCGGCGTCTATGACCGTGACGATCGTACCCCGAAGATTGATCAGCCCGGAAACGGTCGGGGGAGCGCCTGGTAGACGCGTCACCGCCTGAGACGGAACGATTTCACGAATCGCGCTCATCTCGGCGGCGAACGCTCCGCCGCCAACCTCGAACAGCAGCAGCCGTCGTGTCGGTGCTTCAGCCTCGTCTTCGGCTGCCGGCTCCGCGGGCGCCGTGACTTCAGTCATAGAAACGGAGGGCGGCGAGAGCGTCCACCCCGTCTGGAAGGGCATGCTCGCCGGCTACGGTCTTCAGCGCCCCGGCCAGGTCAGGAGGGAGCGGCGACCGCAGATCGAGTGGTTTTCCCGTCACGGGGTGGTTGAACGCGAGCCATGCCGCGTGGAGGAAATGTCGCTTGGGAGGCAGGCCAGCCACTCTCCTGCCACCGCCCCCGCCATACACATCGTCGCCCATGACCGGATGGCCGATGGACGCAAGGTGAACGCGAATCTGATGAGTGCGTCCCGAATGGAGATGTGCACGAAGAAGGTCCCCCGCGTCGAACCGCGCAAGGCGTAAGAGGTCGGTCCTGGCCGGCCGACCTTTAATGACGATTGCCATGCGCTTCCGGTCTCGCGGATCGCGCGCTATCGGCTTGTCGACGGTTACCTCGTCGGAGCGGAGATGTCCCCATACCATTGCCGCATACCGCCGCACCACCCTCCGCGCGGCGATAGCGGAGCTGAGAATGCGATGGGCGCGCTCTGTCTTGGCGACCACGAGGAGGCCGGACGTTTCCTTGTCCAGACGATGGACGATTCCCGCGCGGTCGGCGTCGCCGGGCGGAAGGCTGCGATCTCCGCGGCCGAGCAGAGCATTGACGAGCGTTCCGGTCCAGTTTCCCGGCGCGGGGTGAACTACCATGCCGGCAGCCTTGTCGACGACGAGGAGAGCGTCGTCCTCGTACACGACCCGGATCGGGATATCCTCGGCGACCACGTCCCGCTTTTCGACCTCGGGAACGACGACGCGGACTCTCTCGCCGCGCTGAAGTCTGTAGCTCGCCTTCTCCTGTCGGCCGTCCACGCTGACGTTGCCGAGCGCGATCAGCGTCGCCGCCTGTGTGCGCGAAACATCTCCCTGCCGGGCGATAAACAAATCGAGGCGAACATCGCTGTCCGCCTCGACCAGGAACTCGGAGATGCCGCTCAGACGCTAGCCCTCGGTGGGAGTTTCCGGCACGGGCGCGGCACGGACCAGTGCCGTCTCCCTCTCCTCTCCCCAGAGCACCCAGGCAAGCAGGAAGGCGCCGGTGCTGACTGCCATGTCGGCCACGTTGAAGGTTGGCCAGCGCATGTCACCCACTCCGACATCGATGAAATCGACGACTCCGAGCGGTGATCTGATCCGGTCGATGAGGTTGCCGACCGCGCCGCCACAAACGAGACCTAATGCCAGGGTGCGCAGGAGGTCTCCCTGGCGCGTCGCCTGATACAGGCGCCAGAGAACGACGAGCGCGCCGATGGTGAGGACCATGAAGATCCAGCGGGAATAGCTTCCCAGGTGAAGTCCGAACGCGGCGCCTGGATTGTAGACGAGCGTCAGCCGCACTTTCTCACCCAGGACATTGTGCGGCACGTGCTGCGGGGACAGGTTGGCTACCGCCATCACCTTCGTCACGATATCCAGCGCCACCACCAGCACCAGCACGCCCCAGAAGAGGGGCGGGTTAGGCCTGGCGCTTTCCATCTTCTTCGCGCTGCTTGCACTCGATGCAGTAACGGGCATGCGGCAGCGCATCGAGCCGCTCGAACGCGATATCCTGGCCGCAGTTGTGGCACTTGCCGAACTGCTCCGGTGAGCGATAAAGGCGCCGCAGTGCCTCGTCGATGTGCCAGAGAAAGCGTCCTTCCTGGCTCGCGAAGAGAAACGCTTTCTCCCGCTCCATCGCGTCGGTGCCCTGATCCGCCATGTGAAACGAATAGGCGCTGAGATCGCCGTCGGCGCCCTGCGGGGTCGAGCCGAAGGTCTCGTCGTAGTGACCCAGCTCCTTCAGTACCCGCTTCCTCTCTTCGAGGAGGCGCTTTTCGAAGTGCTGAAGGCTCTTCTTGGTCATCGCCTTCGCCTTCGGTGCGGCTTTCGTCGCTTTCGTCGGTTTCTTCTTGCCGGCTGCTGTTGCCATTCTATCCTGCCCTCTCGATGGCGACCGTCACGCTCTGACCCTCGAGGTCGAACGTCTGTGTCGCGTATTTGCTTTCGATTTTCACGCCGACCTTGACGTCGAGCGCCAGCACTTCGTCGGCGATCCACTTTCCAGACGCGGTGACGGCTTCCTGAACTTCCGCGCCGGCGTTAACAACCAGATGGATACGGTCACTCACCGCCAGTCCCGATTCCTTTCTGAACCGCTGAATCCGGCTCACCAGCTCCCGAGCCAGACCCTCGAGACGGAGCTCGCGCGACACACCCGGATCCAGAGCCGCGAAATATCCAGCCTCTTCCTTCACCACCAGGTCACCCGAAGCGCGCCGGACGACGGTCAGGTCTTCGGCGCTCAGCTCGCGTGATTCGTTCTCCACCGACACATACAGTGGCTTGCCTGCCTCGAACTCCCTGAGGGCGTCGCTGTCCAAAGCCTGGACGGCGGCGCTCGCCAGCGGGGTGCTCTTTCCGAACTTCTTACCCAGAAACCGGAAATTCGGCTTAGCCTCTAAAGTTACTAGGTCGTCGGCGCTGGAGATGAATTCCACCCTTTTTACGTTGAGCTCTGCCGCAAGGAGCGGGGTTAACTGGTCCAGGTCGCTGGAAGCCCGCGCTTCAGCGCCCCGAAAGGGGGCCCCGGGAAGAGGGACGACGCACACCAGCCTGGATAGCGGCTGGCGCACCTTGACCCCGGCCTCCTCCCGGGCCGCGCGGGCAAGAGTGGCGAGTGTCCTGATATGGGACATCGCCCGCTCGAGATCGACATCGATCGCGTCCGGCCTCTCTCGCGTGAAGGGAGCGAGGTGAACCGAGCTCCCGGTCAACTCGCGGTGAACCCAGTCGGTGACGAAGGGAGCGAACGGCGCGAGCAACCTGCTGGTCACGACGAGAATCTCGTGCAGCGTCGCGAAGGCCGCGCGGTTGTCCTCCCCGTCCACGTCATAGAACCGATGCCGGCTTTGCCGCACGTACCATTTTGAGACATCCTCGTCGAAGAAAGTCATGACCGTCTTGGCGGCCGTCGTCGCTTCGTATCGGCCCAGCAGCGCGTCAGCCTCCTTCTCCACGGATGCCAGGCGCGAGAGGATCCACCGATCGAGCGGCGGCCTCGCTTCGGGCTTTGGATCGGCGTCCGAGGGCTCCCACCCGAAATTCGCGTACTCGGCGAAGATGCCGGTATAGACGTTCTTGAACGTCAGCAGAAAGCGGCCGGCGGTGTCGCGGATTCCCGCTTCATCGAAGCGGCGCGGCATCCAGATCTGGCTCGAGGTCGTGAGGAACAGCCGCACCGCGTCGGCGCCGTGACGCGGGATGACCGCGCCGGGCTCTACGACGTTGCCGCGACTCTTGGACATCTTCTGCCCATCGGCGTCCTGCACCAGATCGTTGACCACTACCGCGCGATACGGGGCGGTATCACGGAGCGAAGCCGACCCGGTTTGATGCGCCAGCAGGTTCTGCGGGAGCGCTTCTCCGAGGCCGCTCGCGATGGCGAGCAGGGAGTAGAACCAGCCGCGGGTCTGGTCGAGGCCCTCGCAGATGTAGTCGGCCGGGAACTGCTCGCGCAGCGCCGCGCGGCTGTTCTCGCGGTGCGGCCAGCCGTGCTGGCCGAACGGCATCGCCCCCGAGTCGAACCAGCAGTCGAGCACGGCAGCGGT
>DASTTD010000173.1:0-17489 GCA_035760325.1 Gemmatimonadaceae bacterium | reverse complement strand
GTAGGTGCCCGGGTCCTTGCTGGCGTTGTACTCACCGCTGAACGCGCGCTCAGTCCCTTTCTGCCGCGCCACCCGGTATTGCTCGGGCGTCAGCTCCTTGCGCCATTCCTCGTCGGTTTTCCTGATCTTGTCGCTCATCTCGTGACTCTCCGGCTGTTCAGCAACAGCGACTTCACCGTCAGCGCATCGGCGGTCGCCGCGCCGAGGGCGGTGTTGTCGAAGATGCACCAGGTCGAAATATCGCGGGACGCGCTGGCATCGAGAAGGCGCCCGACCTCCTCGAGATACGCGGGCGAGTACGCCGAGTAGTAAATCCGGGGCGATCCGTGGAGACGCAGATACATGATTCGATTAAATCCTCCCGGCTGCGCCGCGGCTGGAACGCGTGCCGGATCCGCCGCCACACGCGCGATTCGGTATTCGGTGAGCAGCTGCTCTGTCGCCGTCGTGAACCAGGTCTCGTGCCGCGGCTCCAGCACGGCGTCGCCGTCGAATCTCGCGCGGAGCTCATCGAAGAACGAGCGCGCGAGGAGCTCGTCGAATGTGAAGCTGGGCGGCAGCTGGATCAAAACCGGTCCGAGCCTGGACCCCAGCCCCGATACTTCGCCAAGGAAGCGCTCGAGGGGCGCGACAATATCCAGAAAGCGTTGCTCGTGCGTTATGACCTTCGGGAGCTTGACGGCGAAGCGGAAATCCGGCGGCACAGTCGCTGCCCAGCGCTGATAGGTGGTAAACCGATGCGGACGGTAGAAGCACGAGTTGATCTCTACCGCGTTGAACTGCGTCGCGTAACGCTCGAGGTGACTGCCGATCTCCGAGAAAGACCCGGCGTGCTCGCGCCGGACGTTCCAGCCGGCGACTCCCAGCCGGATCGGAGAAGCGCCGGAATCGTGTGGAATATCCTGTTGCTCATTCATACCTTGCGGCAATGGTAGCAAAGTCTTTGCTCGCGCTCTTCCTCGTGGCGGGCTGCGCTTCCGCACCACGCCCGGAACCCCCTGTCAGGGAAATCACCTATTGGGAGGCGCTGGCGCGGCTGGAGTCCGGCAAGGCGACAGCTTCCGCGCGTACCGTCGCCGAGCGAGACTTTGCCTCAGCACTACAGAGTCTAATGCTGGGCGACGTCGCGAAGGCGGAGCAGGGATTCGATGCCCTTCGCCGCACCGCGACAGATTCCGTGATTCGCTCCGGGTCACGCGTCATGCACATCGCGACGCTTCAGTACCAGGAAAAATGGATGGAGCTCGCGGAGCTCGCGCGCGACACGGCCCGGCCGCATGCATCGAACCCGGACAAGGCCGCCATCGAGCTCTGGGCGCTCGCCTTCAGCAATCTTCCGCCGAGGACGGCGGAATTCCGCGCGCGCCTGGAAAGGGTGCCGATGTCGGTGTCTTCCGTCGGAACGCCCCTCATTCCCGTTCAGATCGGTTCACGGGAGTATCACTTCTGGCTGGATACAGGCTCCAGCATGACGATGCTTGCCTCCGACGTGGCGGAATCACTCGGCGTAACGCCGCTGGTCGGAGATACTCTGGAGATCGTGACGAGCACGGGTCGGATCGTCGCCCAGCCGGCGTTGATTCCCGAGCTCCGCCTCGGCCAGCTCATCGTCCGGAACGTGGCCGGAATGATCGTGGACGAGACGATGATGCGAATGAGAGAGCCGAAGCAGCTCGGACGGGGGCCGCAACTGAAAATCGACGGGATCATCGGGTTCGACATCATCCGGCGGCTCGACATCGAGGTCGATTATCTCGATGGGACTATCCGGCTCCGGGACCCCGCGCGCTCGAGTCAGCCCCGCGAGCGCAACATGTTCTGGGTCGGACTACCGGTCGTGCAGCTGAGAAGTCCCGGCGGCATGCCGCTGCACTTCGCACTCGATACCGGCTCACAGCTGACGTTCGTGACCGAGACGCTGCTCTACAAGCTGCAGCTGCAGGCGACGCGAATGGAGAGTCGAAGAGTGGGCGGGCTGGGGGGTGAGGTGTCGATGCGCGCGCCGGTGCTGTCGAGCCTGCGGCTCACGCTGCGCGGATTTCCGATCCTGTTCCGTAATGCGGTCGTGCGCGCGCCAGTGTATCAGGTTCTGGCGGCGCTCGATGGTGTGCTGGGGGGCGACATCTGGAGCACCGGAGCGGTGCGAATCGACGTCACCAACGGAGTGTTCGCGGTCAGGAGGCCGGCAAGGCACTGACGGGTCCAAGCCCGCAACTGCAGCAGAGGCTGCCGAAATTGTTAGATTGCTAACTAACGTGCCCGCCCATCGTTTTCCGCTCGAAGTAATCGTCACTCCGCGTTTCGACCTGTTCTACGCGCTGCACGCGCGGACGAGCAGCGCGCCGACGCCGCTCGACGAGTGGAGAGACAAAGCGGCGGCGCGGCTGTCCCGTGATTTCGCCCGTCTGACGCGACGCCTAGCACCGGTGCCGATTTTCTGGCCGCTTCTCGCCGACGCCCTCGGGAAGACTCCGGGCGCGATGACCTTCGACGAGATTCTGTCGGCTCTTCGCGCGATGCCCCCCCATGACCTGAGGGTGAACGTGCTGAGCGGGATCTTCCACCACCGGCCAACGGTTGAAGCTCTGGCCGGCCGCAAAAAGACACTCGCCGAAGTTCTGAGAGTTGATGACCATCCGGACGCGGAGCTTCTCAAGCACTTCGGGCTTCGCCCCTACCTCGCCGACTCTGCCGCGCCCGTCGCCATTTCGTTTCTTATATCAGACACGATCGCATACCGCGACGAGCTCACCGGCCTGTTGCAGAAATTTCTGCAGTCGGGCTTCGGCTCTGACTGGTCGCAGCTCGAGCCCGCCTTTCTCAGTGACGTGAACGAGCTGACAGCCCGTGGTGAAGAAAACCCCATCGCCGATCTCGCGGCGGAGCTGCGCCTGCCGGTGACGTTCGACGAGAACACAGGCGCGATGCAGACGAGGAGCGGCACCGTCGTCAAGCTGCGGCAGATCGAGCGCTGCTATCTGCTGCCGTCAGCTTTCAACACGAGACGTTGGTGGGCGAAATACGACACGGGTGACCGCGTTACGCTCTATTTCCCGATTTGGGGCGGACCGAAGGCGAATTCGCTCGTTATGGATGGCGCGGGGGAAAAACAGGCGTCGCGCGATCGCCCCGGACCACGCGGGCCCAGGGTCAACGCTGAAGCCGTATTTCGCGCGCTCGGCGACACCACCCGGTACGCGATCGCGTCTATCCTCGCCCGCAAGCCGACTTCGTCGGCGGATCTCTCGCGCAGCCTCAGGGTTTCCAAGCCGACCATCACGCATCACGTCCAGGCACTTCGTGCTGCCGGGCTGATTACGCAAACCGCGGCTGGTGGATCGTCGCGTCTGTCACTCAATCGTGAGACACTCGCCGGACTGTCCGCGGCGGCGATCGAAGAGTTGTACTCATCTTCGGGGGAGCTGTCGCTGCTCACCACCCGCCAGCGCCGGACTACCTGAAAAAAGCCTAAACCATTTCGGGGATCGCCGGGTCTAATTACCTGAAGCCAGCTTTTGATGCCCCCGGAATGGTGCTACTGGCTGCGCTAGTAGGACGGGTGGGCCACCAGTAGCCAGCCCCGTACCTGAAAGGGTACGGGGTTTTTTCGTCTGCGTCAGGCCAGGTCACGGCCCGCAACCGGTCACCCGCAACTATGACTCATAACAGGTGGTCGCGCTGCCACTTTCAGCGGTCACGCCGCGTCCGTAGGTTTGCGCGCATGTGCCCACTGTTCGGAGAAAGACAGCTCGCCGGAAAAAACGCCGTCATCACCGGTGGAGGCAGCGGGATCAATTTCGCGATCGCGAGCCGCTACGCGGAGCAGGGAGCAAAGGTCGCGCTGATCGGGAGAACCAGAGAGACGCTCGACCGCGCCGCCGACCAGATACGCGGAAAAGGCGGACAGGCGTCCGGCCATCCCGTTGACGTCCGTGACTACGATGCGCTGGCTGCCGCCATCAAAGCGGCGGCCGAATCGCACGGCCCCATAGATCTTCTCGTTTGCGGTGCCGCCGGAAACTTTCCGGCACCTGCGCTCGGCATGTCCGCCAATGGGTTCAAGTCGGTCGTGGACATCGACCTGCTCGGCACGTTCAACACCTGCCGGGCGGCGTTCGAGTATTTCCGGCGGCCGGGGGCATCCATAATCAACATCTCGGCGATGCAGGCCTTCACGCCGATGGCGCTGCAGTCCCATGTCTGTGCCGCCAAGGCAGGAGTGGACATGCTCACCAAATGTCTCGCGCTCGAGTGGGGGCCGCAGGGCGTGCGGGTGAACTCAATTGCGCCGGGCGCGGTTGATGACACGGAAGGAATGAAGCGGCTGGCGCCGACTCCCCAGATCCGCGAGAAGTTTGCCCGTGGGGTTCCACTGGGAAGGTTCGCGACGAAGGACGAGATCGCGGACCTCGCGCTATTCCTCTCGAGTGATGCCGCGAAGTTCATCACCGGAGCGGTCGTAGTATGTGATGGGGGTCAATCGCTGATGGGACTTGGCGCCGCGGCGGCAGCGCTCGCGACTCGCCCGGCCTGATCGCTCAGCTCCAGGCAAGATCGTCGATCGAGCGCGGCCAGTCCTGCTTCAGCAGCCGCGACAGGGCGCGGTCCGCGAGCAGCTTTCCTTCCGTCTGGCACCGTGGACAGTAGTTGGTCTCGTTGTCCGCGTAACGGATTCGCTGCACCGGCGTCGAGCAGACGGGACACGGCTGGCCGAACTTTCCGTGTACCGCCATCTCCTCCCGGAAAGCCGTCACCTTCTTCGGAAAATCCCCGCGCGATTCCTGGCGCAGGCGATCGGTCCACTCGGTGAGAACTTCCCGTGCAGCTTCGAAAAGCCGGGACGTCTCCTCTTCGGTCAACCGCCTGGTGTGCTTGACCGGCGACAGGCGCGCGCGATGCAGAATCTCGTCGGAGTAAGCGTTGCCGATGCCGCTGAACAGCCTCGGATCGGTCAGAGATCTTTTGAGGGTGTGATTCTCGCGGAGCAGGCGCTCCGCGAAATCGGCGAGGCTCGATTCAAATACCTCGAGTCCGCCGCGCTCGAACTGAACGAGTGAGTCTTCTCCACGAGTGAGCCAGAGGGAAGCCCGGCGCTTCGATCCTGCTTCGGTGAAGATCAGAGTGCCGTTGGGAAAATCGAAAGCGGCGAGACCGATCTTTCCCGGCACCTTTGCAGCCGTCTCCACCCAGCGCAGCCGTCCCGCGATCATGAGGTGGATGACGAGAAAGAGATCAGCCTCGAGCTCCAGCACGATCCGCTTCCCCATCCGCCGCAGGCCGGTTACGGTCTTCCCTTCGGCGACGCTGATGGGGGGATCGAAGGAGCGAAGAAGAAACGGCTTCGCGATGCGCGCTCGTTCGAGACGCTGGCCCACTACGCGCGATTCGAGCGCTTCGATGTAAACGACGATGTCAGGAAGCTCCGGCACCGCTCTTACCGGCTCATTGCGGCCAGCAAATAGGAAAGGTTCGCCGTTCCATCCATGATCGGCTCGTTGGTCGAATAGTCGCCGACATCGTCGTGGTAAACGATGAAGCCCGTGTTGAAGGGCGCGTATTCGTCGGCCTCGTGCAGTCTGATGCCGCGGAGATTCTGATAGATGGATCTGTAGACCGGACCGTCGAGCAGCGCTCCGGTCAGCTCGATCTTCATTTCCTTGGCGACCACCGAATGCGGGTCGCGCGCGAACGCGCCATTGTGCGGCAGACCGATGACCATGGACACTCCCCACGGGTTGGTCCCGAACAGCCAGTCCAGAGCCGCCTGCTCGTACTCACGGAACTGGTTGTCACCGGTCATGCGGCGGTACAGGTATGCCTGCGTGGCGAATGAAGCCATCAGGTTGTTGGAGCACCAGATGAATGGGATTCCGATGCGAAATGCGTTGTCCGCACGCAAGACGACCGCCGTTAGACCCTTTCGATAATACTCGGCCACCGTCTGCCGGTCCTCCGCGCGGGCGTTGCGCCAGATCGCGTAGTGCCCGTTGTTGTGCCACGGGTACCATTGGTAGTGGCGAGCGGTATCGGCGCCCATCCACGGTGTTACCGGCTCGCGTGCCGCATATGCCAGCGCATCCCGCAGGTAACGTTTGTCGCGCGTCAGCGCGTAGAGCTCCGCCGCCGCGAGCTCCATGTCGTCGACCCAGTTGTCTTCCTCGTAGAAGTAGGGCGCCCGTGCCGGTGCTCCCTGGCAAACTCCCGGCTTGCGCTTTCCGATCTCGTACGCGGCGAGTGCTCGCTGCTGGAGTCGTCCGGAGAATGCCGGGTCCCGCGCCCGGAAGAGAGATGCGGCCAGCGCAAACGCCGAAGCGTACTTCCCGGCGGTCGACGCGAACCCGTTCGATCTGTTCTTGTTGGTGAACAGCCCTTGCGGCTTTCCCGTGCAGGGATACACGGGGCGCTCCCTGCCGTGGCCCCATCCGTAGTTCGATGAATCAGTGTGCGGGAGGTCCCAATAGTTGTGATCGCGGTCATCCCCGAGCTGATTGTACATCTCGTCGTCCGACGGGAACATCCGGAGCAGCCATGTCAGGCCATGCCGGGCTTCGTCGAGGACGTCGGCGATGCCGTTGCCGCCCGGCAGACCGCGCGCATCGAATGCGTCCGCGAAAGCGCGCGGATGATCGCGGTATGCCATCATCATGACGTAGGTCGCGTTAGCCGACGTCATCACGTACTGCAGGTAGTCCGAGGCATCCGCCCACCCGCCGGTGACCGGCACGAAGCGACCGGCACGCGCTGAGTCGTCGACCACGATTCCGTCGTAAAGGTGGACCACGGTCCTGAACACCGGATTGTATCCGGAGCGCTGTTCTCTCATGTAGTAGAGAAGGGTGTCAGCCGCGCCGGCGTATGCATCCCGTCGGATGCGGACCATCACCGGCGCCGCCGTGCCGGCGGCTAGCCGATAATCACCTTCAGTGCGCACGTCCGAGAAATCGAGTCGATACGCGGTGACACACGGCCCGAACGGCCGCGCGGCGACGACGGGCCGCTCGACGACATGGGCCGAACCGGATCTCGTCAGGCTGAAGGTGCGCACTTCCACACTGTCGAGCGCACAAACCACCGCCACCTTGGGAGCATCGGGGAGATACCCAAGCTGGTTCACCCGTATCACGGAAGTCGGAGTTGCGACGGCTATCTGAAGCCCGAGCGTCAGTGCGAGCAGCATTGGATCTTACGATACCCTTCCGATCAGGTCCGGGCGAGTGCGTGGTCGAAGTACACCCGCGCGGTTTCAACCTGATGGGCTGTCACATAGCCCGTTCCCAGTGCCCTCGCTCCCCTTAGAGACAGCTCGACGAGCCGAGCGGCAAGTCGCCTCAGCTCCGCATCACGCAAGCCGTACTTTCCGGCGGCCTCCATCAGGCGCGGGCTGGGGTCACCCAGGACATCGGCGGCATCGCGAGCGCTGCCCGGGTGGTACACGAGACCAGTAACGAACACGATCGGCGCCGCCAGCGAGGCAATATCCATGGTATCCGCCGATCGCAGCTCGAAATAGGCCTTGGGCCGCACCTCGGGAAACAACGTCGAGAGATGAAATTCCCAGTCCTCGAGGGAGACGTCCGCGTTTTTCATCCAGTCCCTGAAGCTCTTGTAGCGGGTCGATGCGCCCGGGTCGCTGCTCATCGCGCCAGCGTCGAGAGCGAATTCCAGATAGTGATTCGGAGGGTCATCCGGGCCGTAAGCGAGGCCGGTTCGCGATGGGTCGAGTGTGCGCCACAGCTGCGACCGGTAGCTGGCGAAACCGGTGTCGGATCCCGCGTACGACCCCGAGTTCGCGAACAGTGCAATGACCACCGGCGCGATCGCATTGAGCAGAAGCCATCTCGTCAAAGGCTCGGTGCCCCGCTCGACATTGATCTGCAGCGCGGCGGTCTGCCGCATCATGCGGATTCCCGAATCGCCAAGGGAGTTGAAGTAGTCCGTCATCCGGAGATAGCGCTGGCGCTTCAGCTGGAGCGGAACACCCGTGATGTCGTTGTACGGATCGACGCCGCGCGTGATCGGCATGATCCCTTCGGCCGTCATCTCGGCTTCGATCATGCGCGCTATCCGCTGCAACGACTCGATCAGTGACGACGCGGTCTCATGCGGAGAGCTGCTGATCTCGATCTGGCCGCCAGGCTCGAAGGAGACGCGGCCGCCATCGGGTAGAGTCCACGCCGCCGGATCGTTCTCGAATCGTTCCTCCAGCCAGTCCCCGCGATCCGCCAGCCGCGACAGGACATTTGCGGACGACGAAGCGGGAACGACTTCTCTCGTCGATGCATCGACGAGTATCAGCTCGAGCTCGGCGCCGACGGCGAGCGGAGTGAGCGAGCGGGTGGGAGAAAAGAGCCGCTGCCGAACGTCTTCGAGCAGCATGGCCTCGGTGAGGCTCACATCTTTCTCTCAGCTACCGATCGAGCGAGCGCCAGCGCGAAAGATCCGTCCTCGGCCGGCAGCCAGCTCTCCAGTCTCAGCCCGGACCGGTTGAGGATCTCTTCGATCGCCGCGCGGTCGTACTTGTAGCTCAGTTCCGTCCGTACGCTTTCGCCCCTGGAGAAGGCGATCTCACCGATCTCGGGAATGACGACCTTGAGCGGTCTTGTGGCGACCAGGCGCATCTCGACCCGGTGATGCTCGGTGGAGTACGAGGCACGGTGCTCGAACGCATCGAGTGGGAAATTCGCATGGAGCTCACGGTTGAGTCTTTCGAGAATGTTGATGTTGAACGCCGCGGTCACGCCTCTGGAGTCGTTGTAGGCGCGGTGGATGATTTCCGGATCCTTGCGTAGGTCGGCGCCAAGCAGGAAGCGGTCCGCCGGCGACATGGCTGCGGCGAGGTGCGAGAGCAGGCTGACCGCGGGCTCCCGGGGAAAGTTGCCGATGGTGCTCCCGAGAAAGGCGAATAGAACCGGGCCGGGGATTTCCGGCAGCGCATATGCTTCTGTAATGTCCGACACGACCGGCACGATGCGCATGTCCGAATACTCGGCCTTGAGCTGGAGCGACGTCGCTTCGAGGAAATCCCGGCTGACATCGATGGGCACGTACGACTTCGCGCAGCCCTGTGCGCGCATGGCGTCGAGTATGATGCGCGTTTTCGTCGCGCTTCCCGCTCCGAGCTCGACGAGCGAACAAGGCTGTACCGACGCGACGACATCCCGGATGACCGCCTCGAGCAATGCGCGCTCGGCGCGGGTCAGGTAGTACTCCGGCAGCTGCGTGATCTCCTCGAAAAGCACGGAGCCGCGCTCGTCGTAGAAGTACTTCGACGACAGCTCTTTGGGGGTCGTCGTGAGTCCGCGCCGTACGTCCCGAACCATCTGCTGGCGCGACCGCCGCACCGTGTACGGCGGGGTCCCGCCCGCTACGTCAGCCGGCCCGTCGGTCATGCGTCGCGCGCGCAGCGGAAGCCGCTGAAAATCTGGCGCCTGATCGGATAGTCCCAGTTCCGGAAGGTGTTGCGGATCGCCCCCGGTCGTGTCGCCCATGATCCGCCGCGCAGCACCTTGTATGCGCTTCCGAAGAACTCCTCGGAGTACTCCCTGTATGGGAAGCTGCGGAATCCGGGATAGCCCGAGAAATCGCTGGACGTCCACTCCCACACATCGCCGATCAGCCCGTAACACCCCACCGGTGAGAAGTTGCGCTCGAAGCTTCCCACCGGCGCGGTGTCGAATGCGAGCTGGTCGACGTTGGCCTCCCGCGCGGAGACGATCCCGTCACCCCACGGAAATGCCCTCGCGTCACGAGCAGCGGGATCCCAGGAAGCCGCTGCCTCCCATTCGATCTCCGTCGGGAGCCGCTTCGCATCCCAGCGGGCGAAGGCCTCCGCTTCGTAGTAGCAGACGTGACAAACCGGACGTGTCGGATCGACGGGACGCACCAGATCCATGAAGCGTTCCGTCCACGCCGAGCCTTCGCGCCGCCAATACGTCGGTGCCGCCGCCTTGCTCTCCGCGAGCCATCGCCGGCCGTCCGTTGACCAGAGCTCGGGCCGCGAATAGCCATCGTCGGTAATGAACTCCAGATAGCGTTCATTCGTCACCGGCGTTCGGTCGATGAGGAACGGCTCGAGGTGAACCCCATGCAGCGGACGCTCATTGTCGTAAGCCACGCGGGTGTCGTCCGTGCCGATTGCGACTTCGCCGCCCGGAAATGGGACCATGCCGGACGCGACCGGTTTCGCCGGCGGCAGAGATCCCGAACGCGGTGCGGCGTAGGGCTCGCCGCGTTTCAGCTGCAGCGTCTGGAGAATCGTCTCGTTGTGCTGATATTCGTGCTGCAGCACCATGTGATACACAAACCCTTCTCGCAGCAGCGGATTATTCTCATCCCACTCCACGCGATCGAGATGGTCGAGTACGCGCGTGCGAATTTCACGGAGTCGCTGCATCATTTCCCGCAGCGTCGGAAGTGGAAGGGCGGCCCGTTCCGCGCGCGGGTGCTCGAAGGGATTGAACATCCCCGGCATTTCTGAAAACTCGATCGCTCCGCTCAGGTTGCGGGTGAGCCATAGCTCCTCGAAGTGCGCGATGTGCCCTACATCCCAGATGATCGGGCTCATGAGAGGATCGTGCTGCCGGTGCAGATCCTCATCCGACAGGCGGGAGATCAGCAGCAGCGTTCGCTCACGCGCCTCAGCGAGGAGATCGCTGATGTGTTGCTTGGAGGGAAGAGCCTCTGGCGGCGCTGTCGGCATTTGGGGACGGGTTCGTCTGGATATTACAACAGTGCAATGATATTGCCGTCACCCGACCAACGGCGGATCTTCAGGGCCGATGACACCTTGAGCGGCACCGACAAGGCAGTGATTCTCGCGCGGGGTCTCGGTACCCGCATGCGACAGGACGCCGGCAGCGCATCGCTCGACGCCCATCAGGCGCGCATCGCCGAAACCGGTATGAAGGCGATGATCCCTACCAGGGGCCGTCCCTTCCTCGACTACATACTGGCGTCACTCGCCGATGCGGGATTTGCGCGCGTATGCCTGGTCATCGGACCGGAGCACACGCAAGTGCGCGACTACTACCGGCACGAGGCAGCTCTTTCCCGTCTTACCGTCGAGTTTGCCGAGCAGGAGCGGCCTCTCGGCACGGCTGACGCGGTGCTGGCCACGGAATCCTTCGCGAACGGCGACACTTTCGCCGTTCTGAACTCGGACAATTATTACGGGCCGGCGGTGCTGTCGGAGCTCCAGCTGCTGCGCCAGCCGGCGCTGATAGGGTTCGCCCGGAGCGGTCTCATCGAGCTCGGCAACTTTGCCGCCGATCGGGTGAATCGATTCGGCGCGCTCGATATCGGTGCTGATGGATTTCTGCGTCGAATCCTGGCCGTTCCGAATGACGCAATGCTTCGCTCGGGCGAAGAGATTTACGGCAGCATGAATTGCTGGCTGTTCGACCGCGCGATCTTTCGCGCATGTCGCGAGGTAACCCCTTCTCCCCGCGGAGAGCTCGAGCTGCCGAGGGCGGTGCAGCTTGCGATCGACACGCACGGGCTCAGAATGAAGGTGGTCAAGGTGCGCGCCCCCGTGCTGGATCTGTCGAGCCGCACCGACATCGCGAGTGTCGAGGAGCGCCTGAAGGATGTGACGGTGTCTCTTTGAGAATTGCGCGGGCCCAACCGCGCGGGTAGGTTTTTGAGCTCGACCCGTATCATGGCCAATCCTCAGCACGTTGCTCTCAGCCCATCGGGCAGCTCGAGCCCGATGATCGGCTTGTTCGAGCAGGTCCCATCGATTGCCGGCGGCGCCGTGGTGATACTTGGCGCGTTCGTCCTTACCGGCTGGGCTCTGGACCTGACAATCGTGACGCAGGCAGCCCGCGGCTTCCCGATGATCCCGCTCGCGGCGCTGTGTTTCGTTCTCGCCGGGGGATCGCTCATCACAGCCGTGAGAGCGCGGCGCAACGCGACGACGGAGGCGATTCAGCAGACACTCGCCGCGTTCGTCGGAACGATTTCGGTAATAACCTTTTACGAGTATGCGCGCGACAGCGGCACAGGCATCGACCTGCTGCTGTTCGGTGACAAGCTCGTGGACATGCCGTGGAATCCTCCGGGCCGCATCGCGATCAACAGCGCGGCGACTTTCCTGCTCTACGCGCTGGCGCTGCTCTCGATTCCGCACGACCGTCGGCAGCGGGATTTCCGCGCCCAGATGTTCGCTACCCCCGCTCTTCTCGTCCCCCTGGTGGCGCTGCTTGGCTACGTCTTCGGGGTGAAGGGGATGTACAGCATCTCGCAATCCTCAGGGATGGCTGTTCCGACCGCGATTGGACACATCGTGCTTGGCGTTGGGATCCTCTTCGCCAACAGGGAGCGGGGAGTGCCCGCGCTGTTGATGGACGAAGGAGCAGCGGGCGTGCTTACCAGACGTCTCCTGCCCGCCGCGGTGGTGGCGCCGGTGCTGCTCGGACTCTTCCGTCTGGCCGGCGAGACGGCCGGATTCTACGAAACCGAGTTCGGCGTTTCGCTGTTCACGGTATCGAGCATCGTCACCTTCGTCATGCTGGTGCTGTGGTCAGCGCGGGCACTCCGCGAGAGCGACAGGGAGCGGGTCGACCTCCTCGCGATGGAGAAGAACGCGCGCGCGATCGCCGAGAAGGCTCGCGCTGAAGCGGAAATCGCGCGCGCTGAAGCCGAACGCGCGAACAACAGCAAGACGGATTTTCTGGCCGTCATGTCCCACGAGCTGCGGACGCCCCTCACCGCGATCATGGGCTACGAGGAGCTTCTCTCCGATGGAATAACCGGCCCCGTAACGGAGCTTCAGCGCCAGCAGCTGGGACGCATCAACGCCAGCGCCCGGCATTTGCTCGGCCTCATCGACGAGATCCTCACCTTTGCCCGTGTGGATGTCGGGCACGAGCGCGTGAGATGGGAATCGATGTCGATAAATCAGACTCTCACCGACGCCGCGTCGCTGATCGAGCCGCTGGCGACGGCGAAGAAACTCAAATACGTCATCGAGCTGCTCGAAGAGGATCAGGCGATCCAGACCGATCCGACAAAATTCAAGCAGATGCTGGTCAACCTTCTGTCGAACGCGGTGAAGTTCACGGAGAAGGGAGAAGTGCGGCTCACCTGCGCGGCGCGCACAGGCATGCTCGAGCTTCGCATCGCCGACACCGGCGTGGGAATCGAAGCGGAAAACATCGAGCATGTGTTCGAGCCTTTCTGGCAGGAAGAACAACCCGCGACCAGAAAGGTGGGAGGCACCGGGCTCGGGCTGAGCGTGACGCGGAAGCTCGCGCGGCTGCTCGGCGGCGAGGTCACGGTGGCCAGCCGCCTGGGCGCGGGGACTACGTTTTTGCTGAGGCTTCCGCTGCTCGCGCCGGCGGGCGAGACAGTCCAGCGCCGCAACACGCCAACCACCCCGACGGAACCGCTCGTCTCGATTCAGTCCTAACCCGCAACAGGATCCTCGATGTCCGGATACCGCGTTTGCCGCTCTGCGCTCGCCGGCCTGTCAATCGCCACCGTGCTCGCATCGTGCGCGACCGCTCAGCGAGCGGAGACCTCCGCGCCACTCGCCGCAGCGTATCGATCGGCGGCGAATAGAATCATCGCTGCGGCCCTCGCTGACAGTGCCGCCTGGAACCGCACCGCCGCGCTCACCGACAAATTCGGGCACCGGCTCAGCGGCTCCAGGTCCCTCGAGGATGCGCTCGACTGGATCATGGAGGAGATGAAGCGCGATGGGCTGGAGAACGTGCACGGCGAGCCCGTTACGGTTCCGCACTGGGTGAGAGGCGAGGAGTCAGCCACACTCGTTCGCCCTCGCTCCGTCCGGCTGAACATGCTCGGCCTCGGCGGCAGCATCGGCACACCCCCGGAAGGAATTACTGCGCCTGTGCTCGTCGTCAACAGCTTCGAGGACTTGACGGCGCGACGCGCAGAGGTGCCGGGCAGGATTGTTCTGTTCGACGTTCCGTTTACGACGTACGGCGCCACCGTGCGCTACCGCTCCATCGGAGCCATCGAAGCCGCGCGACACGGAGCGGTCGCCAGTCTGATCAGATCGGTCGGCTCCTACTCGATCCAGAATCCGCACACCGGCGGCATGCGTTACGACACCGCGGTGAGGCGGATTCCCGGCGCGGCGCTGAGCACCGAGGACGCGATGATGCTGCACCGCATGCAGCGCCGCGGCGAACAAGTTGTCGTGAATCTGCGAATGGGTGCGCGGCAGCTCCCCGATGCGCAGTCGCGGAACGTGATCGCCGAGCTCCGCGGATCGGAGAAGCCTGACGAAGTAGTCGTCATGGGCGGGCACATCGATTCCTGGGATGTCGGCCAGGGTGCCATGGACGACGCCGGCGGAAGCGTCGCGACGTGGGAGGCGCTGCGTCTGATCCAGAAGCTCGGTCTTCGTCCCCGGCGAACGATCAGGGTGGTGTTGTGGACCAACGAGGAGAACGGTCTCCGCGGCGCGACCGCTTACCGGGATGCACACCTCGGCGAGATCGACAAGCACGTTCTGGCGATAGAATCCGACAATGGTGTGTTCAAACCGTCGGGGTACTACATCGCGGGCAGCGATGCAGCGGTCGAGACCGGAAGACAGATAGCTTCTCTGCTCTCCTCCATTGGAGCGACGGATGCGCGGAGGGGCGGTCCTCAGGCGGATGTTTCCGTGCTTGCCGAGCGAGGTGTCCCTGCCGGGGCGCTGATCGTGGACGGCAGCCGGTATTTCTGGTTTCACCACTCCGCCGGAGACACGATGGACAAGCTCGATCCACGCCACATGGCGGAGTGTGTGGCGGCGCTGGCGGTGCTCGCGTACGTCGCCGCCGACATGCCGGAGAAATTTCCTCGCGCGCTGCCCGGAGACTCGAGCGTACCGCGCCGGACACCGCGCTGAGCTCAGCCTCGGCGCCTCCCGAGTCCTTTCATCACTCTGGAGATTTCCGGGAGCAGCTCGCGTGCAAGAAATCCGACGGGGCCGATAGAGCGCGCGAGGTTGTTCCCCGCTTCTCCGTGCAGATAGACGGCCCAGGCGCCTGCCTGCTCCGCGGTGGCGCCACGCGCGAGAAGGCCAACCGCGATTCCGGCGAGGACATCACCGGACCCTGAAGTCGCCAGGCCGACTTTGCCGGTCGAGTAGTGGAACAGCTCGCCATCGGGCGTGGCGATGTAGGTGTCCGGGCCCTTGAGCGCGACGACGCCGTCGATAGCTCGCGCCAGAGCGGTGGCGACAGCGGCCGGATCGCGCGCCACCGATTCGAGCGTATCCCCGGTGAGCCGGGCCATCTCGGCGTAATTCGGGGTGAGTAGAACCTGCGCGTCCGCCGAGAAGCGGTATCTGCCGCCGCGCAGCGAGCTCAAAGCCATCGCATCGAGAACGAGCGGACCTCTCGCGATCCGTGGCAGCAGCAGCTCCATCATCTGCTGTATCGCATCTTCGTCGAGCATTCCGGGCCCGACCAGAAATGCGTCGGCGCCTTCCGCGTGCTCGGCGGCGCGCTTGCCGGCGTTGCGATCGAGGTTTCCCGTCGCGGTCTCAGGCAAGGGGATGACGCGGGCTTCAGGGACCGCTACACCGAGTGAGACGCAGATCGGGCGCGGACCCGCCAGCTGAAGTTTTCCGGCTCCCGCCCGAAGCGCGGCGACGCCCGCCAGCAGCAGCGCGCCCGGAACTTCGGTCGAGCCGCCGATCACCAGCGCGACACCGCGCTCCTGCTTGTCGCCGTCCGCGTGCGCGCGCGGAAGTGGCCACCGGCGGAGCAGCGCCGGCGTGACCGCTATCGCCCGCCTGTCAGCGCGCGGCGACATTGGCGTCCGGCTCGGAAGTGACGGGGGCGCCCGCTTCCTCGAGGGGCGCCACGAAGTTGAACTCCTCGATGCGGAGATTCCCGCGCGGCCCGAGCTTCGGATCGTGCCGGTAGAGGGTGACCGAGCAGTTCGCGATCTCTTCTTTTTTGTCGATCGCGAGAATCTCCGACTCCGTCATGTGCTCGAGCAGGTAACGCATGCACAGCACGACGACCGCGTGGCAGACGATGAGGACCCGCTGGCCGCAATACTCGCGCGAGATCATCTCGATTGCGCTCCGCAGTCTCAGGATGACGTCGCACCAGCTTTCGCCACCGGGTGGGCGGTGGTAGAACTTGCCAAGGAGGCGGCGAAACTCCGCCTGGTCGGGAAACCTCTCTCTGATGCCGATTGCGGTGAGACGATCGAGGATGCCGAACTCCTTTTCGCGAAACCGCTCGTCGACTACCAGGGAGTAGGTGTCCTCTTTCATCCCCGCGGTTTTGACGATGAGGCCGGCGGTGTGTCGCGCGCGCAGGTAGGGAGAGGTCAGAACGATGTTCGGCCGCTCCTTCGGCGGAAGTGCGCCGAGCCAGCGGCCGAGGGCCTCAGACTGCCGGTTTCCCAGATCCGACAGGGGAACATCGACATCGCGCATCCCGATATCGATCATCGGATGGCCGGCCTCGAGCGCGGCCTCCCGAGCGACGTTACCGGCTGATTCGCCGTGCCGCACTATGTAGAGAAGCTCCGGCCAGATCTGATTGGATTTCACGGAGTCGACAGGGTCAAGGAGCGTACCAGGCTACACTCACGTTTATCGGCTGGTGTGAACCTTGTAATTACAGGGCCCATGAAATCTGCTCCTGATGCGCACGATCCGGACTGGCCGAAGTACCCGGAGACGATTCTCATCTTCGCGACGAACCCTCCGGTCGAGATCGACCTGCGCGCAACCCCGTCGCAGAACGCATTGTCCGAGCTCTCGGCAGCGGGGCTCGGGAAGCCGTTCGCGATCATGACTGCGTTCGATCCGCGCGGAGAAAATCTCTCGCCTGAGGAAAACCGGCGGCGGGCGCGGAGTCTGGAGGACAGGCTCGGAAGCGCGGGATACAGTTTTGTGGCGGTCGATTGCTGCTCACCGGATCGGTCTCACTGTGAGTGCAGCGTGGCTGTCGTGATGCCGCAGGAGACGGCGATAGAGATCGCGCGTGAGCTGGAGCAGATCGCGATTTTCTGGTTCGATGGGCAGAGGTTCTGGATCGTTGGCGCCGCCCTGGCGACGGACCCGCTGATGTTGCCGCGGAGCTCGTGACGTTTTTTTGACCACATTTACTGAAGACTACCTGCCGGGGCTTTCAGCGGGCCAGCGGTTGGCTGAGGGCTCAAACGAAAAGCCGGTGTCCTCTTCGACACCGGCTTTTCATAGTAGGCTTTTGAAACCTCTGGATCAGGTAACCGGTTTGTACCTGTATCCGTACACCGATCCCCTCGCAGACGTGATTCTGAAATCCTTGCTGGCGTTGGCTGTGACCGGACCCACGCTCGCAGTCTCCGTCGCGACCACGTTTCCGGATTTGTCCAGAAACTCGACAGTCAACGAGTAGGTTTTCGTGGCTTTGCCAAGGTTCTTGATCGAGCCGACGAATACCGTGCCATCAGCCCTGCGGGTGAACTCGCGCACGGAAACCTGCACCGGCGCATTCTCCGACAGGTTGTTGAAGTAGATGAGCGAG
>DASTTD010000172.1:0-5402 GCA_035760325.1 Gemmatimonadaceae bacterium | reverse complement strand
GGCGCAGCGTCGAGCGCCATGAGCTTGAGCGGGAAGGCCATCAGCTCGTACATGCTCGGCGTGATTCTGCGCAGATCGAGGTTCTCGAGGATCGCGCCGTTTCCGGCGAACAGCATGTGGTGCACGGGAAGATTCCGGCTGTCGCGCGGATCGACCGAAGGCGCGTCGACACCGAGAAGCCGCAGTCCGCGCCCCAGGAGTGTGCGGACGCAGGATTCGGAGAGCGTGGGCCAGTCTTCCGGGAATGCGCCACTGGCGATTGTCCTGCCGGTCTTGAGCAGCAGTCGCTCGACGAAGGGCAGCGACTGAATCTTCTCGAGGTCCTCGATCTCGATCTCGCTGGAAAGCGTTCCGACATCCACGACGATCGCGGGGCCGAAGTACGACTCGAGCGAAAGCTCGTGCGACCCGGGCAATCCATCCCGCACATGAAGCGGCGCGTCGGCATGCGTCCCGACATGCGGGCTGGAAGTGAACGATGAGACGTTCACGCTCGCGCCGGAGGAGATCAGGGAAGCCCACCCGCAGCTGAATGCGGTGTCACCCGGCCACTCCGGCGTGGACGGGTTGAGCGATACGCTGATGTCGCGAAGAGTGGGCTCTGTTCCGTTCACTTGCTCGGGATCCGGGAACGGATCATCGCGCCCGCGTTTGGACCATGGCCTTCGCCGTATCGACGATTCGGTCGACGGTCATGCCGAGCTCCGTGAAAAGCCTCGATGCCGGTGCGGACGCGCCGAAGCGCTCGATTCCGAGCACGATTCCGTCCGATCCAACCAGCTTGTACCACGACATCGGATGCGCGGCTTCCATCGCAATCCGCCGTACGCCTTCGGGCAGCACGCTGCTCCGGTAAGCATCATCCTGCCGCGCAAAGATTTCCTGGCTCGGCATGCTCACCGCCCGCGCCCGGACTCCGTCCGCGGCGAGCTTCTTCTGTGCTTCGAGAATGAGCGCGACCTCGGAGCCGCTCGAGATCAGCACGACTTCAGGCGTTCCACCTGGAGAGTCGGCGAGAACGTACGCACCCTTTGCGGCACCGCCCGCCGACGCGTACTTGCCGCGATCGATGAAAGCCAGCTTCTGACGCGTCAGCACCAGTGCCACCGGACCTTTTCGGTGCTTGAGCGCGGAGCGCCATGCCTCCGCGGTCTCCGATGCATCGGCGGGCCTGATCACCGTCAGGCCGGGAATTGCCCTGAGCGCGCTGAGCTGCTCGATGGGCTGGTGTGTCGGACCATCTTCGCCGAGTCCGATCGAGTCGTGAGTGTAGACGTAGATGACGTGCCGCTCCATGAACGCCGCCAGCCGGATCGTCGGACGCATGTAATCGGAGAAAATCAGGAACGTCGCCCCATAGGGGATTATCCCGCCGCTCAGCGACATGCCGTTCATCACCGAGCCCATTCCGTGCTCGCGAATGCCGAAATGAAAGTTGCGGCCCGCGTAGCTCGTCGCCGAGAAGCTCGCTTCTCCCTTGATGATGGTGTTGGTCGAGCTGGCGAGATCGGCCGACCCGCCGATCAGCTCCGGAACCCGCTTCGCGATTGCATTCAGCACGACTCCCGAAGCGGCGCGGCTCGCGACGTTCCCATCCTTCTCCGTGAAGACGGGAATCGCTTCCTCCCATCCATCAGGTAAATCTCCCTTCAGCCGCCGCCGCAGCTCGCGCTCCAGCTCGGGGAAAGCCGCCTTGTACGCAGCGTACGACTTGTTCCACTTGCCCTGAGCTCCCGCCCGGCGCTTTGCCGCATCGCGCCAGTAGCTCAGCGCTTCGGGCACGACATGGAACGGCTCGAGCGAAGGATATCCGAGCGCCTGCTTGGTGAGCGTGATTTCCTCCGGGCCGAGCGGCGATCCGTGGGCTTCAGCGGTGTCGAGCTTGTTCGGACTGCCGTAGCCAATGTGGGATCGCACGATGATCAGGGATGGCCGCGAAGTCTCTGCTTTCGCCGCATCGATCGCCCGGTTGAGGGCCGAGAGATCGTTGACGTCCGCTATGTGCTGTACATGCCAGCCATAGGCGGTGAAGCGGCCCGCGGCGTCATCACTGTAGGTGAGAGCGGTATCGCCTTCGATCGTGATGTGGTTGTCGTCGTAAAAACCGATCAGCTTCCCAAGCTTGAGATGACCGGCGAACGACGCTGCCTCGTGCGACACACCCTCCATGAGGTCGCCATCGCTGGCGACGAAGTAGACATGGTGGTCGATGATGGTGTGGCCGTCCTGATTGAACACGGCGCCCAGGTGTGCGGCGCCGACCGCCATCCCGATCGCGTTGCCGATTCCCTGGCCAAGCGGGCCGGTTGTCGTCTCGACTCCAGCCGTGTATCCGAGCTCAGGGTGGCCGGGAGTCCTCGACTCCCATTGCCGGAATTGCCTGATGTCGTCGATCGAGACGTCATAACCCGTGAGGTAGAGGACGCTGTAGAGCAGCATCGAAGCGTGGCCGGCCGAAAGAACGAATCGGTCCCGGTTGATCCAGTCCGGGTCCGACGGATTGTAGCGGAGGTGCTGTGTCCACAGGACATAAGCCAGCGGCGCGAGCGCCATCGGCGTACCGGGATGTCCGGAATCCGCTTTCTGCACCGCATCCATCGAGAGGACCCTGATGGCATTGATGCAGAGGTCTTCCAGTGAGCGGCCGGACGCGGACTGGGTCGGCGGAGAAGCTGGAGCCGACCGGGGAGCGGCAGCGGTGTCTGCGATCTCGGACATCAGGCCATGCGAGCAGTGAGAAAGAGATTGTGCAGGAGAATAATTCGGTATCTCGACTGGAAGCTAGCTCATCGCCGCGCACGCCGCAGGGCGACCCAGTCGGTCGCTTCCTTGATCTCACTGGGGACGAGATTGTGTCCGCCCAGCTGCCACTTCAGCGTCACTTCGGCGCCGCGCTCTTCGAGGAGGCCGGCGAGCTTCTCCACGCTCTCGGTCGGAACGATCGGATCCACCCGCCCGGCCGAAATGAAAACCGATTTTCCCGATAGATCGGATCTGTCGTCGGGCTCGAAGACGAGCATCGGACGAAGGAGGACTGCCGCGTGAATCAACCCCGGATCGAGCAGCATTACGGTGGACGCGATGTTGGCACCGTTCGAATAGCCGACCGCGAAGACGCGAGACGGATCGAGCAGGTAATGTGACACTGCTTCGCGAATGAACTTCGCCAGCTCCTCTCCACGCGAGCGTACTTCAGCAGGATCGAACACTCCCTCGGCAAGCCGGTGAAAAAACCTGGGCGCTCCCGCCTCCAGCACTTTGCCCCGCGGGCTGATGACCGCGGCTCCTGGCGCCACGGTCTGCGCCACGCCGATGAGGTCATCCTCATTTCCTCCGGTTCCGTGCAGGGCCAGGATCGTGTCCGACACTCCCCCCAGAGCTGGCCGATAACGATGAACGAATCCCAGGCTGCTGCTCATGCGTTAGGGCCATGCAGCTCGATCGGCTCGTGAATGTTCGGAAGCAGTGCCTCAATCTCGAAGCGCCGCATCTCCAGCCACGCGGGAAGCTTGAGCGCGCGCCCGAGCGAATCGGGTGGCTCGTCCACCGAGAACCCCGGACCGTCGGTGGCGATCTCGAACAGAACCCCTCCCGGCTCCCGAAAGTAGACCGATTTGAAGTAATCGCGGTCCATCTGGGGAGTAACGTTGTGACCGAGCGCGGTCAGCTGGCTGCGCAGCTGAAGCTGCTCTTCGTCGTCACGGGCCCGGAACGCGACGTGGTGAATTGTCCCTGCCCCCATCGTCCCGCTCCAGATTCCGGGAACGCATCGCAGGTCGACGATGGAGCCCGGCCCGCCGTCTCCGCTCGCGTACCGATAGATGCTCCCCTGTTCACGAACGAGCCGGAACCCGAGCGTGTTGGTAAGGAGCTGCCCCGTGAGCTCGCATACATCCAGCCAGAGCGTGATGGAGTAAAGCCCGCGAATCGAGTGCTCGGACGGAATCCCGGCTCCGCCCCAGCCCGGAAGCGCATCCGCGGCCGAGTGGGCGACGAGCTCTCCCATCAGTCCGTCGTGGTCCTTGAACGCGATGACGCGCTCGTCCTCGTAGCGCGCGACCGGCTGAGCGAACTCCACCTGCTTCCGGATCATCCGCTCGATCCAGAATCCAACCGAGCCGGGGCGAATGACGAAGGAGGTTACCGCGACCTGCCCGCCGCCCTGTCGTCCCCGCCGCGCGTCGGGCCAGGGGAAAAACGTGAGGATGCTCCCCGGGCGTCCGAGGTCGTCGCCGAAGTAGAAATGGTAGGTTGTGGGATCGTCGAAATTGACGGTTCGCTTGACCAGCCGGAGACCGAGGATACCGGCATAGAAATCGAGATTGCGCTGGGGATCGCTCGCGATGCCCGTTACGTGATGGATCCCGGCCGTCCGAAAGCTTCCCCGGCCCACGTCCTGCTAGCCTTTCTTCGGAGTCTCGCGCTTATCCGTGCTGGTACGCGGAGCTCCGGCTTCACCGCCGTACCCACTCTTGTGCTCGGTCGGGTGCGACGGGACGTTCTCGGGATTGGGCTGACCCGAGCGCGTCCCGGGATCACCGTCACCCTGCCTGGAAGGAGTTTCCCGTTGTCCACGTCCTTTTCGCGATGCCATTATATCTCCGATTGCCGAGCCTACCAGCAGAAGCAACGGATGTGCCGCATTCCTGACGCAGCGACGTGAAGCGGCGCCCGGCCCCGAAGACACCGTCCCGCGTTCCCAGCCTGAGCGATCCCGCCACTCTGAGCGAGATGGCAATGCGGCTCCAGGAAGGAATGTACATCGCCACACTCGACGGAAAGATCATCGATGCCAATCCAGCCTTCCTGGAAATGTTCGGCGCGCATTCGCTCCAGGAGCTGAAGGGATTTCACACCAGCGACTTCCTCAAGCCGGAGCTTCGCGCCAAGGAGATGGCGCTGCTCGAGAGGATGGGCTCCATTCGCGATGTCGAGCTCCAGCTGACGCGGCCGGATGGAGAGGTGCGCACCGTCGTCGACAGCGCGTACCTGACCATCGACCCGAAATCACGCGAGAAGTTCTGTCACGGCATCATGGTGGACATCACCCATCGCAAGGATCTGCAGACACAGCTGCAGGAGCTCAGTATCCGCGACCCGCTTACAGGCTGCTACAACCGCAGATACCTGAATACGCTGGTTCGACAGTGCGATTCCGTTCCCGAAAGCGAATGGGGCTGCATCTATCTGGATATCGACCACTTCAAGCAGTTCAACGACAAGCATGGCCACTCGGAGGGAGACAGTGTTCTGGTCAAGATGGCCCGCTATCTCATGCGGCATGTGCGTGCGGAGGAAGCCGTAGTCAGGGTCGGCGGCGATGAATTTCTGGTGGTGCTCTGCGATGCGGGCGAGGAGCAGACGAAGCAGGTAGCCAACCGCTTGCGGGCCGCGGCGCCGAC
>DASTTD010000171.1:0-2859 GCA_035760325.1 Gemmatimonadaceae bacterium | reverse complement strand
CGGAAACAGTTCCGCGCGCTGGATCATTCCGACATTCGGTTTGCCGCTGGCCGTATGGAAAGCTGACGGTGGATGAGCTCTCGCGAATGGCGAAGGAGCTCGGGATTCACTCCGTCGAGCTGCTCGAGCCCTCCGAATGGGCAATTGCCGCCCGTCACGGGCTGACCTGCGCGATGGGATACGCGAGTGTTCCGGAGCCCCGCACCCGTCTGACGCGTGGGTTCAACCGGGTCGAGAACCATGCCTGGCTCATTCCTGCGTACGAGCGCGCGATTCCACTCGCGGCAGCAGCGGGGGTTCCAAACCTGATTTGCTTCTCCGGGAATCGCGACGGCCTGAGCGACGAGGACGGACTCGCGGCGTGCGCGCGTGGATTGGTTGCGCTGATGCCGACGGCGGACCGCCACGGTGTCGGCATCTGCATGGAGCTGCTCAATTCCAGGGTCGATCACCGGGATTATCAATGCGATCGAACTCCGTGGGGGGCCGCATTGGTGAAGAGGGTCGGCTCGGAGCGATTCAAGCTTCTGTACGACATTTATCACATGCAGATCATGGAAGGCGATGTGATCCGCACGATCCGCGACAATCAGAAATACATTGGCCACTATCACACCGCCGGAGTGCCGGGCCGGCACGAGATCGACGGCTCGCAGGAGCTGAATTATCCCGCCATCGCGCGGGCGATCGCGGAGACGGGATTTACCGGGTATGTGGCGCAGGAGTTCATTCCGACTCGCGATCCCAGAACTGCCCTGGCCGAGGCGGTGCGTATCTGCACTGTCTAAAGCACGACTCACCAGGTCTATTTAGGGGGGATGCAAGTTTTGAGTGAACAGTCTTGAGTGATCAGTCTGACAGTGGTTGTGATTTCACGTACTCACAACCACTGACGAACTGATAACTGAGCAACTCACGACTCGAAACTTGCATCCCCCCTGCCCCAGTCCGAACCGCCCACGCGGTCTCCCCCGGTGAAGGTCCACCGCGCCCCAGAAAATCCGATCATCACCCCCGACATGGTCCTCGCCTCCCGGCCGGACATGGACGTGGTCGGGGTCTTCAACGCCGGGGCGACGCGCTTCGAGGGCGAGACCATTCTGCTGTTGCGCGTCTCCGAAGCGCCGCACCAGACACCCGGGGTAGTGGCTGCTCCGCACTACAACGCCGACACCCGCCGTGTCGAGATCAAGCGGTGGATGCAGGACACCGAAGGACTGGACGCGAGTGATCCGCGCGTGGTCGTGGCCGAAGGCCACACCTGGCTCACGTCGATGTCACACTTTCGTGTGGCTCGCTCACGCGACGGCATTCACTTCGAGGTCGATGGCACTCCGGCGTTTACACCGGGCACTCAGTACGAGGGGTTCGGCGTCGAGGATCCCCGCATCACTCTGCTCGACGGCGCCTACTGGATCAACTACACCGCCGTCTCACGGTACGGAATCTCGACCGCTCTCGCGTCGACGAAGGACTTCAGAACGTTCACGCGGCATGGGGTGATTTTCTCTCCCCCCAATCGTGATATCACGATCTTTCCCGAAAGGATCGGCGGGCGCTACGCCGCCCTTCACCGCCCGATGCCGGAGGGGCTCGGCGATCCCGCGATCTGGCTCGCCACCTCGCCTGACCTCATCTCATGGGGAAACCACTCGCTCGTCGCGACGTCGCGGCCCGGCAAATGGGATGACCTGAAGATCGGCGGCGGGGCCGTTCCGTTCCGCGTTCACGCCGGAAGGCGGGACGCATGGCTCGCCGTGTATCACGGCGTCACGCGCTCCCCGCCGACCTATTCTCTCGGCGCTCTCCTGCTCGACATCCATGACCCGGGCAGAGTGCTGGGCCGGTCGCGCGAGCCGATTCTCGCTCCGGAAACCAGCTACGAGCGCGAAGGTTTCTACGGAGACGTCGTGTTCACCTGCGGGCTGATCGCGGAAGGTGATCGCGTCCGCATTTACTACGGCGCGGCTGATGCGGTGATGGCAGTCGCTGACCTCTCGCTGGCGGAGATCCTGGCCGGGCTGTCCGAGTCGTGACGTTCGAGCTCGGCATCAACTACTGGCCGCGCCGCAGCGCCATGTACATGTGGCGGGAGCTCGATATCGTCGAAGTCCGCGACGAGATGGCGCAGATCGCGAGCCTTGGCTTCGACGTCGTTCGCATCTTCGCCCTCACCCAGGATTTTCTTCCAGCACCGAACACCGTCGCCGCCGATATGGTCGCGCGGCTGGTGGACGTGGTGCGAGCGGCGAAGGATGCAGGCCTTCGAGTCGTGCCGACGCTCGTCGTCATCAACATGAGCGGGCAGTTCTGGTGGCCGGCGTGGATGCTCGACGCTCACGGCCGGCCCGGCGACCTGTTCTCCGATCCGACGTTACTCCGCTCACAGTCGCTGCTGGTCGAGACGTGCGCCCGCGCGCTCGCGGGAGAGGAGGCCATCCGCGCTTTCGACCTCGCGAACGAGATCGACGACGCGCAGCAGCCGGGTACGAGGGATGCGGGCTGGCTGTGGGCGGCTCTGCTGGCGAACGCGATCAGGCGTGAGTCTCCGGGCACGCCGATTCACATCGGCGCACACCTCCTCTCATTGACGACGCCGGAGTACATCCGGGTCGACGATATCGGCGGCATTGCCGACGAGGATGTGATGCACGCGTACCCGCTTTATTACGCCGGCTCGCGCTCGTTTCTCGATCCGGAGCTCGTTCCTTTCTCGTGCGCGCTCACCACTGAGCTTTCCGGCCATGGCCGGCGTCCCCTGATGCAGGAGTTCGGGCTCTGCACCGCTCCGCCGGGTTCGCCGGGACAGACGATCACCGATGTTTTTCTCGGACGGCCCCTCCGCCAGTATCTCGCGTC
>DASTTD010000170.1:0-2867 GCA_035760325.1 Gemmatimonadaceae bacterium | reverse complement strand
AGGGCGTTGGTACATCTATGAAGGGAGCCGAAGCATGAGACACCAAATTTCTCTATTAGTCCTCTCTGCCGCCGCGCTGGCATGCAGCCCCAGGAGCGGCGATCCCTACGCCGACCTGCCGGCGCCGGTCCGTGTTCTGCGCGTGCCCGTGCAGTATCCCACCATTCAGAAAGGCGTCGCGGCCGCGATGGCGGGCGACCGGATTCTTGTAAGCCCCGGTACTTACAGGGGTACGGTGGCAATCATCGGTGCCGCGAAGAACAACCTGCAGATCATCGCCGATGGCGGTGACGGTGAGGTCATCGTGCTGGGAGATCACACGCAGCAGACCGCAGGGACCTGCAAGTTCTCGCTGGAGCCGCTGTGTCCCGAGCGAGCCGGATTCTTCCTCCGGGATGTCGTCGGCGTGACAATCCGCGGCTTCACAGTCAGGGATTTCGGCGTCGGCCCGAAGTCGGGTATTGGCGAGGGATTCCTTCTTGTGAACGCGCACAGGAACCGCATTGATCAGAACGTGGTGACGAGGACAGACATGATGGGAGTCACGCTGTTCAACTCGTCACACAATGTGGTGGAGGGAAACACCTTTTACGGCAACGATCCGGATGAGCCGGGGCGAGTCGGTACTGGCTGCGGCGCCCACATTCAAACCAGCGCTGGTCTCTCGAAGGGGATTGCGGAGCGGAACATCATCCGGCAGAACGTGATGTACGGCAATCCATTTTCAGCGGTCATGCTGCACCGCGCGGGACCCGGCAATCAGATCGTCAGTAATGAATTCCGGGACGGCGGCGCCTGGGGAGTCACGAACCGCATCACTGATGGCACGCTGATCGAAAATAACCGGATCGCGAATCACACCGGCTTCCAGCTCCCCGGAAAGCCGCGTCCGGTTGGGGCGGGCGTCGGTATCGACATTGCCACCTCGAGCGAAGTGGTGATCAGGAGGAACACCCTGCTGAATAACAGCACGTTTGACATCGAGTGGGACGGAACAGGCCAGAACGTCTTTACAGCCAACCGCTGCGCTAAAGCATCGCGCGGCGGCCTCTGCACCCCGTGACTACCCGCCACCTGGTTGAAAAATGAACGCGCGAGGCTGCCATCGACCAGCGCGATCTCGACCCGCCGATGATTCCTCGCAACTCGGAACTATGCTTCTGTCCCCTCGCATCTGTGTATTTCTCAGTTGCCGTTCCAGATTGGTCTTGCCCAGACTCAAGGAGCTCCCGTGCTCAAGCTAACAGTAATCCCCGCGGTAATCCTTCTCCACGCAGCAGCGGCCTCGATCCCGGCTGGCGTCGCCGGAGCGCAGGGCACGCCACCCGGTTTTCGCGGTGAATTCCTCCATCAGTTCGATCAGTCCATGGCGAAGGTGATAGCGCTCGCCGAAGCCGTGCCCGCCGAAACGTACGCGCGGCGCCCGCTTCCCGCCGTGATGCCGATGGCGCGGATGTTCGCGCATATTGCGACCTACAACTACGAGTACCCATCACGCGCCATGGGAATCTCCACGCCCGCGGGCATCGATCGCGACACTCTCGAGCGCGTCGCGGCCAAGCCGGCGGTGGTCGCGCTGCTGCGTAATTCCGCGGAGCACGTACGGCGGGTCGTTCGCCAAATGCCGGAGGCCCAGCTCGCACAAATGACGACGCTCTATGGCCGGCGGGTGCCGCAGTGGGCGGTGCTCCTCCAGTTGATCGCGCACATGGACGACCACCTTGGCCAGTCCATCGCTTACGGGCGGGTGGTTGGCGTTGTACCACCCTGGTCGCGGTGATCAGTGAAGATACCAGGAATCGACTTCCCATCGTCCTACGGCGTGAACACTCCGGGATTCCGCAACGTTCCAGTCCACGGACGCATCCACACCGTGCCGTTCCACGCGTGCGCGAGGTACTTGTTCACCGCGTCCATCTCGGCGGGCGTGTACTGACTGCGATGACACGCGAATTCCTCCCGGCCCGCGACGAGGTCCCGCTCCTCGAACGGCACGCGCACGGTCAGCAGCTCCTCCGCCATCCCATTCACGGTGGGATTGGCCCGCGGCGCGGTGCGCAGGCGCTCAGTCGGAAGCGATGCGTAAAGCAGATCCACGTTTGCGTAGCGCGCATCGCTCTGGACGATCTGGGTCGCGACATTACCGACGAGCCGATGGTCGGGATGTCCGGTGCCCCCCTCGGGCCCCAGGGTTATGATCGCCGCGGGCTCGAGCGAATCGACGATCGCGGTCAGCGCCGATCGCAGCTTGCCCAGCGCGTCGAAGGATGCGAGGCCGCCATCGGGGAGACCGAGGAGGTGGAGTCGGCGCACGCCGAGCCGCGCGGCCGCGCAGCTCGCCTCCTTCGTGCGCGCCGCCGCGAGCTCGGGCCCGGCAGGAATTCCGGCGAAATCGCGAACTCCCCTGGCGCCATCGGTGGCGATCACGAGATGAGTCTCCCGTCCTTCTCTCGCGAGACGCGATAGCAGCGGCCCGACGATGCGCTCATCGTCGGGATGAGCGAAAACCGCGACTATCGGCCCTTTGGCCTGAGCGCGCGCCGAAAGCGGAATGAGCGCGGCCAGCACGACGGCGGCCAGGGCGTGTACGGGAATGCGCATGCTATAGACTGCACCCCGAATCGGGCGCGCGCGAGGCCGCGCCGACCCGAAACGGGTGAGCTACCTAACCAAGCCTGAAGCCGTCAGGCACTTTTCTCATGCGGGCCTCGCCACGATCGTGACCTGAAGATCAATCCTCTCCCAATGACGAAAAACAAGCGCACTGTACAGGAATACATGGACGCTTTCGGCCAGACCGATCGCGAGCGGATCCTGTCCTGCCTCACGGATGACGTCGAATGGCAGATTCCAGGCCTTTTCCACTC
>DASTTD010000169.1:0-4616 GCA_035760325.1 Gemmatimonadaceae bacterium | reverse complement strand
GTCGCGACTTCCTTGACCATCTGCGCGCCCATGTTCTCGAGCGCATCGGAAAGCTCGATTTCCTTGGCTACCGTGACGCCGTCCTTGGTGACGGTCGGTGCGCCGAACTTCTTGTCGATTACGACGTTACGTCCCTTGGGGCCTAGCGTGACCTTGACGGCCTCCGCCAGCTGATCGACGCCGCGCTTGAGGGCCGCGCGCGCATCGGTGTTGAAGTGTAGTTCCTTGGCTGCCATATGCTTGTTCTCTGGGTGTCGGTTTAGTTGATGACCGCGAGCACATCCGACTCGCGAAGGATCAGATACTGTTCACCATCGATGGTGACTTCGCTGCCGCTGTACTTGCCATACAGAACGCGGTCTCCGGTCTTGAGCTCCATCGGTACGCGTACGTTCTTCTCGTAGCGCCCTGGGCCGACCGCGATGATCTCGCCCTGCTGCGGCTTTTCCTTGGCGGTGTCGGGGATGAACAGCCCGCCACGCATCTGCTCGGTGTCTTCGAGAGCCCTCACGACGACGCGGTCGGAGAGGGGTGCGACTTTGGTGGTTGAGAGTGTTTTTGTTGCCATGTGAGCGCCCTTCTGGCTGAAAAAGTGGCTGAGGATTGAAATGGGTTGTTAGCACTCGACCGAGGTGAGTGCTAATCTGGAACCTAACGGGTTTTGAGGCCGGTATCAAGCCGTCAGGAGCTCGTATCCGATCCTAATGCCCTTCAGGGTCAGGGTCGGGTCCACCAGCTCCAGCTGGCTCGAGTGCGGCTGGACGGCTTCAGCCATTCCCCCGGTCGCTATGACCAGGGGTGGGTCCTTATGCGGCCACTCGTTTTTGACGCGCCGGACCATGCCGTCGATCGAGTCGACCGCCCCAAACAGCACCCCTGCCCGAATGCACTCGTCTGTCCGGCGGGCAATCACAGTTTTGGGGGGGTAAATCTCGGTGGCGGGAAGCTGAGCCGTACGGCGGAAAAGCGTATCGGCCGCGATCATGATACCAGGCATGATCGCCCCACCCAGAAAAGCCCCATCAGCCGTGATGCAATCGAAGGTTGTGGCTGTCCCCATGTCGACCACGATGCAGTCGCGCCTGTACAGCCGGCTGGCGGCCAGCGTGTTGGCCACGCGGTCGGCGCCTACCGTAAACGGCTCCTCCACATCGAGCTTCACCGGAAGCTTCGACCGCGCGTCGATCATGACCGGAGTCGCATCGAAGCACATCTCGCACGCCTCGGCGAGCATGGGCGTCACCGCGGGGACCACGGAGCAGATCGCCGACCCTGAGGCACTGACAGGAGAGCCGAACGCGGTCCCCGTGATCGAACGAATCAGAATAGCGAGCTCGTCGGCCGTTCGCTGCGCCGCGGTGGTCAGCCGCCAGTGCGAGATCAGCTCCTCCCCGTCGAAGATCCCAGCCGTGATCTCGGAATTCCCCACATCGAACACTGCTATCATCCCGGCTCCTCGAGTACGAGTGATCCCGATCGGAAAGGGGCCACGGTATCGGCAAGCGCTACCAGCAGCTCGCCGCAGTTACTGATCCCCGCAACGCGTCCACGCGCCGGCTCGGTGCAAATCCGACCGCGGGCGAGATCGCGCGCATTGAATTCCTCGAGCTCCATTGCCGTGAGCGGGCCGTTCGCGGAGGCGGCGCTTCTGAGAGCGGGCACCAGCTCCGCAAGAACTTCGAGCCGCGCCGTTCCCGGTTCAAGTGCGCCCGCGCGTTCGACGTTGTCCGGCGGCCGCACGTTGATCCCAACCCCGATGGCAACCCACTCGAGGGACTGCTCACGCCAGCGCGCCTCCACGAGGATCCCGCCGAGCTTCCCGGCATCGGCGTAAAGATCGTTGGGCCACTTGAGACGAATCGGCTCGCTCGCGAAACGGTCCAGGGCTTCGGCACTGCGTAGCCCCGTCCGGAGAGACATGACCTCGAGTCCTGATGTGTCAGCAGGCTTCTCGACGAGAGTCAGCCAGATCCCGGCGCCAGCGCCTGACGCCCAGCTCTTCCCGGCGCGGCCCCGCCCCGCGGTTTGCTCGTTCGCGAGGACAACCGTCCCTGCCGGAGCACCCTCTCCGGCCAGCCGGTGCGCTACGTCCATTGTTGATTGAACAGACTCAAATAACTCGACGCGCGGAACGTCGAGCAGGCGCTCGAGATCCAGCGTCGTCGCGCCATTGTACGAGACTCCGTCACTGCCTCGCGTAGATCACCGCCAGAACGCCAATCCCGAGAAGCACACGATAGGCAGCGAACACTCCGTAACTGTGGCGGCTGAGGAAGCGCATCAGGACCGCTATGGCCAGCCAACCGCTGATCGCGGCGGCAGCGACACCTACTATCAGCGGAGTAATCGACGAGCCCTCCTGCACCGCCTTCGGCGCCTCATAGACGATTGCCGCGAACGTGATCGGCATGCTCATGAGAAAGCTGAATCTCGCCGCCGCGGCTCGATCGAAGCGCAGGAGACGTCCCGTTGTAATAGTTGCCCCCGACCGCGACACCCCCGGGACCAGAGCCACCACCTGGGAGAGACCGATGAGCGCAGCGTCGGCCCACCGCATCTCACCCAGCGCGCGCGCCCGATCTCGCAGCTTGTCGATCAGCCACAGCAGAATACCCATCACGATCAGTGTCGTCGCCACCAGCGTCGGGTTCCGGAAAGTGGATTCGGCGGCGGACTGCAACAGGACACCGCCGATCGCTCCGGGAATCGTGGCGATGATCAGGAACAGCACTCTCTTCTGTTCGTTGGTCTCGATGCAACGGTTTTTGACCATGCTGAACGCGGCCTGAATCAGCGCGATCCAGTCGTTGCGAAAATACCAGAGCACCGCGATCAGCGTCCCGGTGTGAAGCGCGACATCGAAGGCAAGGCCTCCGGCGTCCCACCCGAAAAACCAGGGCGTGAGAAACAGGTGGGCCGAGCTGCTGATGGGAAGAAACTCGGACAATCCCTGCAGAGTGCCGAGTACGAAAGCCTGAAAGCTGTTCATGATCCTTGGTTGGGAAGTGAGCGCCGGTACAGCGACTCATACCTGGCGACGATCGCATCGCGCGAGAAACGGGCACGTGAATCCTCGCTGGCCAATCGGCTCATGTCCGACCAGCGGGCGGGATCGCGAAGTATCTCGAGGGAGGCTGCGGTCATGCCGGCGATGTCTCCGACGCCGCACAGGATACCGGTCTCGCCATCCCGGACAACCTCGGGCAAGCCGCCCGCGTTGGTACCGATCACCGGGACTCCGGACGCGAGAGCCTCGAGCGCGCTCAATCCGAAGGACTCCGTCTGGCTGGGCAGGAGGAAGAGATCCGCCGCCGCGAGCAGAGGGGCGATCTGCTCGACCTTGCCGAGGAACGAAACGGAGCCCTCGAGACCGAGCATCCGCGCTTCTTCCTCCGCGGCGGGGCGGTCGGGCCCGTCCCCGATCATCACGAGAACACTCGGCTTCTCTCTGTTCACTTCGGCGAAAACCCGGATGACATCCCGCACCCGTTTCACCGCGCGGAAGTTCGAGACATGCATCAGCACCGGCCGCGAATTGCCGAGCTGATCCCTGAGGGTGGATGGATACCGGGCGCGATCGTAATTGTCGGGATCGATGAAGTTATGGATTACCTCGATCTCGCATCCCGCGCAGCCGAACGCGCGAATGGTCTCCTCGCGGAGATACTCCGAGACGGCGGTAATCCGGTCGGATTTCTCGATGGAGAATTTGGTGATCGGATAGAAGGACGGGTCCTGGCCGACGATGGTGATGTCGGTGCCGTGAAGAGTGGTGATGAGGTGGACGTCTTCCTGGGTCTCGCGGAGCATTTCGCGGGCGATCCACGCACTCGTCGCGTGAGGAATGGCGTAATGGCAGTGGAGCAGCTCGAGTCCGTGAGTCCGGACGACTTCGTGCATCCGCACCGCCAGCGCGAGATCGTACGGAGGAAACTCGAAGAGCGGGTATCGCCCGACGTCCACTTCGTGGAAAAAGACACGCGGCAGGAACGCCGGCAGGCGAAAGGGCTGTCTGTATGTAATGAAGTGGACTTCGTGTCCGCGGTCGGCGAGGGCGATGCCGAGCTCAGTTGCCACGGCGCCGGACCCGCCGTACGTCGGGTAGCAGGTAATGCCAATCTTCACTCAGCGTTCTCCCACCAATCGCGCACGACCTCGCGAAAGGCCGGGTCGTCAGGATTCACATGTGTGACTGCGTCGGAAGGCAGCTGATGTCGAAACCACGTTCGCTGCCTTTTCGCGTACTGTCGCGTCTCAATAATGACCCGTTCACGCGCGGTTGACAAATCAGTTTGGCCGGAGGCAAGCGCGCGCATCACCGAATATCCGCTTGCCTTCCACGCCGGGGCATCGACGGAAACCGTTCGCGCCAGAGCCCGCACCTCGTCGAGCCAGCCACGCTCCAGCATCCGGTCGACGCGCGCCGCGATACGCTCGGTGAGATCGGGCCCGGGATCGACGAGGAGATACGCCGCCTCGAGTCGGCGAGGACTGGCTGCACCTTCCTTGCGCTGCGCCGAGTGAAGCTCGCTTATTCGCCTGCCGGAAAGCAGCGCCGTCTCCAGCGCGCGGAGAAGCTGCGTTTTCCCGAGGTGAGCGCGGAGCGGATCGAGCTC
>DASTTD010000168.1:0-3832 GCA_035760325.1 Gemmatimonadaceae bacterium | reverse complement strand
TGCGGACTGCGGACTAACTGCGGACTGCGGACTAATTGCTCTGCAGAGCAGCTGCGTAGTAGCTCAGTGCATTCCTGCGCGATGATCCTGGCGCTGGAAAGCGAGAAATTCGTGGATCGCGGCAATTGCCTCGCGATTCCCGGTTTTTATCCGCACCTCTCCGCCCCGGTCGAGGTCGCGGGGAGTGTATGAGATGTCAGCGCGCAACCGCCTCATGGTCGCTGTGCCGGGGACGTTCTCGATCGCGTGGACCCGACCCGGTATGGCGAAGTCCCCACTGCCGAACGCCCGCGCGATATCGCGCATGTGATCCCGAATGACGGACTCACCGGTCGGATCGGCTGCTTTCATTTGCAGCGCGATGCGGCCACCGTCCGGGAGAGGCTCGAAGACGTGGGCAGATGCGTACTGATCGACGCCCATCTCGAGCTGGCCGCGCTCCTGTAGCGCGCCGAAAGCCGAATCATGAGATCGGTCGTCGCCGCCGCGGCAGCTGCTGCACACGGCGATGACGAACAGGGCGACCGCACACCTACCCACGCTTCGACTCCTTACCTCGCGCGTCGGCCAGCTTTCTCGCGATTCCCCGGTAGAACGCAGCATCGGTGTTCTTGTTCTGCTCGTCCAGGGCAAGCGCCGCCAGCTCCAGCGCGTAGAGGATGTTGCCGAGGTAGAGCTGCGCTATTCCCGCGACGCTCTGGGAGTCGTCATCCATGCGTACGCGCGGGCGGAACCGGGGTGATCTCGTGCTCGCCGGTCATCGCCTCCTGCGCCAGGACCCGTACCACGACCGCCGTGATGTTGTCGTTCCCGCCGTTGTTGTTCGCCTCCTGAATCAGCGCGTCGACGATCCGCGCGGGACTCGCGCGCGACATCAGGAGCTGCTGGATTCGCCGGTCTTCGACCATGCCCGTGAGCCCGTCGCTGGCGAGCAGGAACGAATCCCCGATCCTGGCGACGCCATCGAACACGTCAGGCTCGATGTCGTCCGCCATCCCGATGCACCGCGTGATGACGTTGCTTTGCGGGTGCCGTCGCGCCTGCTCGGCGCTGAGAAGCCCCGCGTCGACGTGCTCCTGCACCAGCGAATGATCGCGAGTGAGCTGCGTCATGTGCCCATCGCGTGCCATGTAGATCCGCGAATCACCGACGTGACCGACGATGTAGCGGGTATCCGACAGGAGCAGCGCCGACACGGTGCTTCCCATTCCGAGCTTGTCGCGCTCTATGCGCGTGCGCTCGTATACGGCGCGGTTGGCGTCGCGCAGCGCGCGCGTGACTCTGTCATGCGCGTCAGGCGACTCGAGGTCGTTGAGATCTGCCAGCTCCGTGGTGACGATCTCGACCGACATCTCGCTCGCCACCTCGCCTGCCGCATGCCCGCCCATTCCGTCGGCGACGATGAAAAGTCCGCGGTAGGTGTTCGCGGAAGCATGCAGAGTGTCCTCGTTTCCCTTTCGAATGCGGCCGATGTCGGTACGAGCCGCTACGGCTAGGTGCACTGGAGGGAGCTCACTGGAATCGAGGAACCTGGGGTGAACGCAACGGAGACAGAAATGCGCCACTGCCTCCGAACCTCAAACTACGGAGCCGCAAAATGAGCGGCAAGCATCACCCGACCCGCCGGAGAAGACGCTCGTCCTCTCCGGCCTGAAGACGCCAAAGGGCGCTGTAGAGTCCTCCGCGACGCACCAGCTCCGCGTGAGTTCCGCGCTCCGCCACCTCGCCGTGGTGCAGCACCAGGATGGTATCCGCCGTCGCGATGGTGCTCAGACGGTGGGCAACCGCAATGGTTGTTCTTCCCGCGACGAGAACAGCGAGCGCGGCGTGGATCTCCGCCTCGATCTCGCTGTCGACCGCGCTCGTCGCCTCGTCGAGCAGAAGCAGCGGCGCGTTGGCGGCGATTGCCCGGGCGAACGACAGGAGCTGCCGCTCGCCGACGCTGATCGACGCGCCTCGCTCGCCGAGCACCTGACCGTATCCGCGGGGAAAACCGCGGATGATTCTGTCGGCGCCGACCTCACTGGCCGCGTGAGCCACTTCCTCGTCGGTGAGTGGGTTCGACAACCGGATATTGGTCGCGACGTCTCCGGCAAACAGGAAGATGTCCTGCTGCACATACCCGATGAGCGACCGCAGCTCATCGAGAGAGATCGTTCTGATGTCCACCCCGTTGACGGTGATGCGCCCCCGCTGCGGGTCGTAGAAGCGCATCAATAGGTTTACGATCGTCGTCTTCCCCGCTCCGGTGTGGCCGACGAGCGCGACCGTCTGGCCGGGGCGCGCCGTGAAGCTCACCCCCTTGAGAACCCATTCAGTCGCCGACGCATCGGCGGCGGAAAATCCGGGCTGCTTCGCAAGGTGTGCGACATCATATGCGAACCACACGTCCTCGAATGCGACCTCGACCCCTCGATCCGGTGACAACACCGCACGCCGCGGAACGTCGGCGACGGTCGGCTCCGTATCGAGAAGCCCAAAAATTCGCTCGGAGCTCGCCATCGCCGTCTGGAGAATGTTGTACTTCTCCGACAGGTCCTGCAGAGGCTGAAAAAATCTCCGCACCAGCATCAGAAACGCGGCCACGGTGCCGACGCTCAGCGCCCCGATTTCAACCCGCGCGGCGCCAGCGACGATGAGAATCGCGAGCGCTACCGAAGTCAGCAGCTCGATCGCCGGAAAATAGAGCGCGTATACGGTGATCGATCGCAGGTGCGCATCCAGGTGCGAGCGATTCAGCTCATCGAAGCGGGCGGCTTCCCGCTTCTCCTGCCCGAAGAGCTGCACGACCCTCATGCCCGTGAGGCGTTCCTGAAGAAAGGAGTTGATCCGCGCCAGGCGCACGCGGATGTCCCGATAGGTGTTTCGAACCGCCTTTCGAAACAGACTCGAGACGAGGACGACGAAGGGGATGACAGCGAACGATGCGAGCGCAAGCCGCCAATCGAGGATCAGCATTGCAACGCTGATCGCGACCAGCGTGAACAGGTCGCCAAGCCCGGCCACCACGCCCGAAGTAAACAGCTCGTTCAGAGTCTCGACATCCGACGTGACCCTGGTGATGAGCCGTCCCGCCGGATTCCGGTCGAAGAACGAGACGGACAAGCGCTGCAGGTGCGTGAAGATCTGCATCCTCATGTCGCGCATCACACGCTGGCCCAGAAGGCTGGTGAGCCACGTTTGCGCGTAGGACAGCGCAAACTCGACGAGCAGCAGAACGAGAAAAAGCGCGGTGGCGATGACGACGATAGTCGTGTCGCGCGCCGGCACCGCGACGTCGATCACGTGTCTGGTGAGGAGTGGACCGGCGACCTGAATGGCGCCTTCCACGCACAGCAGAGCGAGAGCGCCATACATCACCGCCCGGTACGGGCGGGTGTAGGCCAGCAGACGCCGCATCAGGTGACGGTCGTATGCTTTGCCCAGGACGTCGTCTTCCTGAGCTTGGGTTGCGGGCGCAGTCATCCAGCCGTATGCTAGTGGCGACGCAGGTGGGGCGCCACGTTACGGTTCCGTTCATGGTACGCGGGTTGCACCTGTGCCGAGCACCGATGTTCATCCTTGTCGGTCGACTAAACCATTCTGGAGGCAAGATGGGAATTCTCGCATGGATCGTTCTTGGTCTGATCGCGGGTGCGATCGCCAAGGCCATTATGCCGGGCAATGACCCCGGCGGCATCATCGTCACGATGGTGATCGGCATCATCGGGGCGTTCATCGGCGGATTCGTAGGAAACATGATTACGGGTCAGGGGCTCAACGGCTTCTCTCTCTACAGCATCATTCTGGCGGTCGTTGGAGCACTGATCTTCCTCTGGATCTACCGCATGGC
>DASTTD010000167.1:0-3782 GCA_035760325.1 Gemmatimonadaceae bacterium | reverse complement strand
GTTGTTCAGCTCGTGCGCGGAGCGGCCCGCGAGCTCGGCGAACCGCTTCAGCTCGTCGGTGGCCAGCGCCAGGGAATCCTCCGGTGACCGCGAAGCGGTTAGATCCTCGATCGAGAGGAGAATGCTCTGGTCGCCGGCGCGTGTGCTCGGGAGGGTTTTTGCGGTCAGCCAGAGAACGCCATGGCCCGGAACCGCGTCGTCATGCAACAGCTCGAAATGATCCGTGCGCGACCCTTCCTCGAGCGCGGCCTCGAGCATCACCCGCAGCTTGTCATCCCACGCCTTTCCGCCAAGCTGGTATACCTTCGTCCCAATGCATTCTTCCGGGGCAAGCTTGAACAATTCGTAGAACGCCTTGTTCGCCGCGCAGACGTTCAGCTCTGAGTCGAGTACCAGCCTGGCTTCGGTCGGGGATTTCTGATTTGTCATCGGGGTGTAAAAAAAATCCGGGAATTTGGCTACATAAGAAAGACTCGTTCGAAACCCGTACGCAACGGGCGGATAGCTCGTAAAAGACCTCCCGTCCGGATCGAAAAGACTTACGGAGCCCCGATTTCCGCGGCGGGCCGGCCCTCCGGATCCAGGAAGGTGATCGTCGTTCCCACCCCTTCCAGTGACCTCAGCCCCGGCTCGATGAGCCGGCGGTCGCCGACCACCAGAATCGCCATCCGCGCCGGGTCGATCGCCGCCTTTGCCACTCGCGTGACGTCCTCCAGAGTTACCCGCTCGATGTTGGCCACATAAGTATCGAAGTAATTGGTCGGGAGCCCGTACACGACGACATCGCTCAGCCTGCCGGCGATCTGAGCCGGAGTCTCGAATGTTCGTGGATAACCGAGTGTGAGGCCCCTCTTCGCGTTGGCCAGCTCCTCGGCCGTCACGGGGATTTCGCCGCGGATGCCGCGGAGCTCCTTCAGGAACTCCACAATCGATTCCTTCGTCACCGCGGTCTGAACTCCCGCTATTGCGGCGAAGGGACCGGGCCCGTGCCGATAATCGAACAGCGTCCGCGCACCGTAGGTATAGCCCTTGTTCTCGCGGAGATTCAGGTTGACCCTCGACATGAACTGCCCGCCGAGGATGTGGTTGAGCACGAGGACAGGAAAATAATCGGGGCTCGATCGGGGGATCCCTACGTGTCCAATGTTGATCACCGACTGCGCCGCGCCAGGCCTGTCGACCACGTAGACGATGCTCCTGTCACGCGCGAGAGGTGGTTCCAGGCGCGCGACAGGCGCGACGCCTGCTTTCCATCCTCCAAGTGCCTGCTCGAGGCGCGGAACGATTTCGTCAGGCCGGACATCGCCGACGACGATGAGGGTTGAGTTGTTGGGCAGGTATCTCGCGGAATAAAACGCACGAACGTCAGCGGATGTGAGTGCTCTCGTAGAGGCTTCGTCCCCCTGAGCCGGCCGGCCGTAGGGATGTCCGCTCCCATACAGAATCGCAGGGTAAACCACGCTGGCAATCGCGGTGGCGTCGTCGCGGCGTTGAGCGAGCGCGGTAAGCCGGAACGCACGGAAACGAGCCACCTCGGGTTCCGCGAACGCGGGGTTGAGCACGATATCGCCGAACAGTGCGAGCGCCGAGTCGGCATGACGGGTGAGCGTAGTCAGTGAGATGGTGCTTGCGTCCCAGCTTGCCGACGTAGTGAGGCGCGCACCGATGGCAGCAAGCTGTTCCGATATCTCGATCGCCGAGCGCGAGGTGGTTCCATCGTCGAGCAGGCTCGCGACCGCGCTCGCCAGCCCCGGCCGGTCAGCGAGGTCGGCAGCCGAGCCGGATTTTACCACGAGATTGACGGACACGACCGGAAGCTCGTGGTGCTCTACGATCAGCACCTCGAGCCCATTCGTAAGCTGGCGACGCTGCACTGGCGGAAGCGAGAACCGAGGCGGCGGTCCACCCGCCGGTAGCGCCGCTTCGGCGCGGGCCGCAGTGGAGGGGTTGGCTCGTGCAGGCGTAGGGCTCGGAGCCCGGTCACCGGCGGGATCGGCGGTTGGCGCGCCGGTCGCCGCCGCAGCGGCGACGCGAGCGCCCTCCGATGCGCGCGCACCGGGAACCACTGTGAACACCAGACGCTTGTCGGTGAGGTACTGCCGGGCTACGCGCTGAACGTCAGCGGGCGTAACCACCCTGTAGCGGGCGAGGTGCTGTTCGAACCAGGCGGGAGTCCCGCGGAAGGTTGCGTAGCCGTTCATCCGATCGGCCTTGCCCTGCACTGTCTGCAGCCCGTAAACGAAGGCCGCCTCGGTTTCGTTGTAGACTCTATCGACTTCCTCCCGGGTAGGGGCCGCGGCCGCAATCTTCGCGATCTCCCGTTTCACCACCGCTTCGATCGAGTCGAGCGATATCCCTCGCTTCGCGGTAGCGGTGATCTGCATCGTTCCCGCGATCTCGCGTGAGAATTGATTCGCCGAAACGGACTGGGCGATCTGGAGGTCGTAAACGAGCGCGCGCTGCAGCCGGGACGACCTGCCATCAGCGAGGATCGACGCCAGGACGTCGAGCGCCGCATCGTCCGCTGCAAACAGCGGTACGGTGTGCCACACCATGTACATGCGGGGCAGTGACACCCGGTCCTGCATTGTCGAGCGGATTTCCCTGGGCAGGACCGGCTGCGGCGCGATCACCCTGTTCGTCGCCGGCCCACGGGGAATCGATGCGAAGTGCCTGGTGACGAGCGCCCGCGCCTCACGGGGGTTGATGTCGCCGGCAATCGTAATAGACGCATTGTTGGGTGTATAGAAGCGCCGGAAGAATCCCTTTACATCGTTCATCGATGCCGCGGTCAGATCCTCGAGCGCTCCGATGGTGAGCCAGTGATAAGGATGCGCGGGCGGGTATAGAATCTCCGCGATGCGCGCACCGGCCAGTCCGTACGGCGCGTTGTCGTAGCGCTGCCGCTTCTCGTTTTTCACGACATCCCGCTGGTTGGCAAGCTTCGTCTCGGTCATCGCCTCGAGCAGGCCTCCCATCCGGTCCGCCTCCATGAAGAGGGCGCGCTCGAGATAGTTCGACGGAACTACCTCGAAATAATTCGTCCGGTCGGCGTTGGTGCTCCCGTTGATCGCGCCCCCGACACTCTGAAGGGGGCGGAAATAGTCGTCGTCGTAATTCTTCGACCCCTGAAACATCATGTGCTCGAAAAGGTGCGCGAAGCCGGTGCGCCCCGGCGTCTCGTTCTTGGACCCGACGTGGTACCACACGTTCACAGCCACTATCGGCACCGAGTGATCCTCGTGGAGAATGACTCTGAGCCCGTTGGGCAGGGTGAACTCCGTAACGGGAATCGGGGGCAGTACGCGCTGGGCGGAGGCCTGCTGGGCGTACGCGGAGACAGCGGTGACACCGAATGCGAATACGGCGAGAACGATACGGGGAAGGAGCCTCATCGAAGCCTCACTGATGCGTAGCGGTGGTCCGAACGGCGGGCACTACCTGCAATCAAACGCAGGCGCTCACGGTCGCAAGGTCGTCGCGTCAAGTTTCCAGGCGGCACCGGGGACACGCTAGCCAGGCGGCTTCGACGACGACCTGAACACGGACTCTCGCGAATGGCGGTAACGAAAAAGGGTCAGCTCGATAGAGCTGACCCTTTTCGCGTCACGCGAATGTTTTACGCGGGCTCTTCCACGTACGCGTCAGGCGGCGGAGGAACGGGGTCCGACAGGCTGTAGTCGTCGGTCTCCATCGGGATAACCTTGGACGGCGTCTCGGGCCGCGGCGGCTGCTCTTCGGGAATAGCGGTGACGGCGAGCACGATACGCCGGTGGATCGGA
>DASTTD010000166.1:0-8167 GCA_035760325.1 Gemmatimonadaceae bacterium | reverse complement strand
GCACGAACGCGCTCGGACGCGGTCCCTCGGCGGTCCCTGTCGAGGGCGGCCTTGACGACGGGATCGTTCACGAAGGCCTTGACCTGTTCGTCCGGAACGAGGGCGACTCGAACGGCGACCACGCGGGAGCGAATCGTCGGGAGCAGCGCCCCCGGCTCGCTCGATGTCAGCACGATCGTAGTGTCCGCCGGCGGCTCCTCCAGCAGCTTCAGGAAGGCGTTGGCGGCCATGTCGGCTCCTTCCTGGGGCACCATGCGCTCGGCGTCGCCGACGATGAAGACCTTTCGGGATCCCATCGCGGGTGACATCGAAGCACGCTGGATGAGTGAGCGGACCGTTGCGACGAAGATTCCCTCGCTTCCCGACGGGGCACGGTAAAGCCCCCCGACGGCAGCGCGCTCAGCCGTCGCCTCGGCGTAATCGTCGCGGACCTGTTCCAGATCGGGGTCGGAGTCCCGGAACCGCGGCCGCGGAAAAACCCAGTGGAGGTCGGGATGGGTCAGCGCCCGGGCGTACCGGCAGCTGGTACACCGCTCACAGGGGCCATTCGGGCCGGTACAAAGCAGTCTTTGCGCGAGCCAGAGCGCCAGACGCTGTTTTCCGACGCCGCGCGGGCCGTGAAACAAAAGGCTGGAAGGCAGGGTCCCGGCTTCTAAACTCTCTTCCATCCGCCGGCGCAGAGCTTCGTGACCGTACACGTCGATGAGAGGCACGTTCAAAATATGGCGAAACGGTACCGCCCATGGCACGTTTTCTGACCTGTTCTTAAGGCTCGTCAACCGCAACGGAGACAGTCATGCCAGACCAGCTTAAGGGGCGCACAGTCGCCTTCCTCGCCACCGACGGTGTCGAGGAGGTAGAGTTCACGGCGCCATGGAACGCGCTCACGCAGGCTGGCGCCGAGGTCAAGCTCCTCTCCGACAAAACCGGCCAGATCCAATCGACGAACCGGGATCAGCCCGGTCGGACGTTTCCTGTCGACTTCCAGGTGGCGGGCGCGAGCGCACGCGACTTCGACGCGCTGGTTCTCCCCGGAGGCGAAGCCAACCAGGAAAAGCTTCGCGGGAACAGTGACGCGGTCGCGTTCGTGCGCGAGTTCATGGAAGCCGACAAGCCGGTGGCGGCGATCCGCCACGGCCCGTTACTCCTGGTCGAAGCCGACGCGGTTCGCGGACGGACGCTTACTTCGTGGCCAGAGCTGCAGGCCGAAATAAGAAACGCCGGTGGGGCCTGGGTCGACAAACAGGTGCAAGTCGATCAGAAGCTCCTCACGAGCCGGAAGCCGGATGATCTTCCGGCGTTCTGCGCCGAGCTGGTAACGCTGCTCTCGACCGCCATCGACGAGCGCCGGCTCGACAAGATGGTCGAGCAGAGCTTCCCGGCCAGCGATCCCTTGCCGGGACCCATCTCGATCGGTTAGCTGTAAATAGAGGTGCGGTGAAAAAGCTGCCCGCTGCCGGGCGTTGTGTCCCGCCGGCTTTGCCCGGCAAAGTACTTGACAGGCTTATTTCAGACTGCTAACTTGAGAATCATGGCATCGGTTACACCCCTTCATCGCGATCCCGCACCAGAACCCCCCGCGCTACATGCGCGGGCAATGGACAACCTCGCGTTCATCCGGGACACGATGGAGGCGGCCGGTTCCTTCACCGCCGTGTCGGGGTGGGGAATGGTCGCCGTCGGTATCATCGCGTCGGCCGCCGGCGTTCTTGCCGCGGTGCAGCCTACGCCAATCGAAGCCCTTTACATCTGGATAGCAGCGGCCGTGTTCGCTCCGATCGTCAGCATCTGGGCGATGGTCCGTAAAGCAACCAACGCGAACGTGCCGATTCTCTCCGGACCCGGCCGCAAGTTTCTTCTGAGCTTCTCGCCACCCCTCGTGGTTGGCGCGTTGCTGACGTTCGTGCTGTACCAGGCAGGAATGGTCGGGACGATTCCGGGGATGTGGCTGCTGCTGTACGGCACGGGAATCGTCGCGGGCGGTGCGTTTTCGGTGCGGGTCGTCCCGGTAATGGGCTTCTGCTTCATGCTCGCCGGCGCCATCGCCCTGTTTTCTCCCGCCTCATGGAACGGCTGGATCATGGGCCTCGCATTCGGCGGACTGCACATCGCATTCGGAGCCCACATCGCGCGGAGGCACGGTGGCTAAACATGGTACGGCCCGCAACGACGAGGGACGCGTGGGCGGAGGGCTGCGTCCGGTCCGCGGGAAATCGGAGCCCAAGCCGCATGCGCTGGACCGCCTCATTCACGAGCGGCTTCGCCTCGGCATCGTCAGCGCGCTCGCGGTAAACGACTCCCTCAGCTTCAGCGACCTGAAAAAGCTGATGAAGACGACGGATGGCAACCTGAGCGTCCATGCCCGCAAGCTCGAGGAAGCCGATTACATCGCCTGCACCAAATCGTTCGAGGGCAGAATGCCAAAGACCGAGTATCGTCTCACTCCGGCCGGGCGGCGAGCGCTGGAGCGGTATCTCGATCATATGGAAGCCCTGATCCGCGCCACCAGGGATCGCTGACCGCGTGTCTCACTCACACCACGCCGCGAGGCACTCGCATACCCTGTCCCCGCAACCCACGCCGGCCGAGCGCGGGATTCATGTCGCGATCATAATGGACGGGAACGGGCGCTGGGCGAACGCCCGTGGGCGCCCTCGCACGGCGGGCCACATCGCCGGCGCCCGCGTAGTCCGCAAGATCGTGGAGGCGGCGCCCTCCTGCGGCATCGGGATGCTGACGCTGTATGCCTTCTCCGGCGACAACTGGGCGCGACCCTCCCGCGAGGTCGCGCTGCTGATGCGTCTTTTCCGGCGCTACCTCGTGTCGGAAGTCGACCGGTGTGTCACCAATGACGTGCGCATGCGCATCATCGGCCGTCGTGACCGCATTCCCGGTGAGCTGCTGCGCGCGATCGTGGCGGCGGAGGAAGCTACACGACACGGCAAAACGCTCGATCTGCGCATCGCCGTTGACTATTCCGCCCGTGATGCAATGGTCAGGGCCGCCGAGTATCTCCGTGCATCGGACAACATCACGCGCGCCGGGCTCGCGGCGGCGCTCGGACGGGTGGATCACTGGACGGGGGACGCGCGGGATGTCGACCTGATGATACGCACCGGGGGCGAGCAGCGCCTGAGTGACTTCCTTCTCTGGGAGTGCGCCTACGCCGAGCTTTACTTCACCGATCGGCGCTGGCCGGAATTCACCGCCGGTGATCTCGAGGAAGCAGTCGCCGAGTTCCACTCCCGCGAGCGCAGATTCGGCACGGTTCCGGAGAAGGCCGCAGGCTAGGCGCCACCGGCGGATCTAGCGCCGGGCTGGACGGTTTCGAGTCTGCCTCAGGCTCTCGTAAGCGATAGTCAGAAACTGCTCGGGCTTCAGAAAGCCCTGACCCCATCTCGCGTCGAGATCGGCGAGCGGCCGGGCCGCGATGACCTGGCTCAGCGTACGCCCCCGCGCGATCAACCTCGATACTGTATCGCGCACGCTGACCATCATATCGCGGTAGCGAACGAGGTCAGCCCTCGTCGCCAGCGGTCCGTGCCCTGGAATGAACCTCGTGCCGGCGTTCGACATCGCGAGTGCGTGGTTCGCCGCTCTGATCGTGCCCACGACCGACCCGCCGGTGGACACATCGATGAACGGGTAGAAACCGTTGAAGAAAGCGTCGCCCATATGGATCACGTTCGCCTTCCGGAAGAAGATGATCGCGTCGCCGTCGGTATGCGCGTTCGCGACGTGAACGGATCGAATCGTGTCGCCATTGAGGTAGAAGCTGAGCGTGTCGGAGAAGGTGACGACGGGAAGCGCCTTCTTCGGCGAAGCGGGAATCCTGGCGTTGAACGCCGCGAGGAACTGATCGGTGGTCATCCTCCGGCGCACGTTTTCGTGGGCGAAAATGATCGCGCCCGACCCTGCCATCGCTTCGTTCCCGCCAGTGTGGTCGTTGTGCCAGTGCGTATTCACCACGAACCGCACCGGCTTCGACGTGACAGTGGCAACCGCTGCTTTGACTTTCGCGGTCATCGGCGCGTACTGATCGTCGATGAGGAACGCGTCGTCGTCACCGACCGAGAGCCCGATGTTGCCGCCGCCCCCCTCGAGCATGTACACGCCGGGGGCCACGGGTACGACCTTCACCTGAACCTGGGACAGGTCCGGCTGCGCGTGCAATCGGGATAATGGGAGCAGGGCAAGCGCTGTCGTCATCACGTTCAGCGTTCGGCGCAGGAAGAAAGGGATCTGAGGCATCGGAAATTCCGTCCGTGGTGGGAACGTGGGCTGGCGGGGAGCGGAGATCCTCCGCGAGACTCCGAAAAATACAACGGCAGTACCGGGTTTTAACATAGAACGACAGAGATGCGAGGGAACAGAAGCGTAGATGCTAGTTACGAGAAGAGCTCAACATGATGCGTTTCTCGCAACTCGCGTCTATGCCTCTCGTCGCTCGGATCTCTGTCGTTCTATGTTCGCTGTAAACCAGGCCCTTAACACCCCCAGCCCCGGGGCGTCTACCAGTTGACCCCGGGCGCATCTCCGCGCGCGGGCACACCAGGTTGTGGAGGTTTGAATGTTGAAAATGCGTTCCCTGGCGCTTGGCGCCTTGCTGGTAGCCGGCGTGGCAGCAATCTCGGAGGCTCAGGTCTCCTCGACGCCGCGCACGCGCGACGGCGGAGCATATGGCCGTGACCGCGGCGACATGGGCGAGCATCGCGGACATGGCCGGAAGGGCGGTCGTGGCCGTGGCGGTCTTGCGCTTGGGCGCGATCTCAATCTGACCGAAGCGCAGCGTACGCGGATCGCGGCGATCCACCAGAAGTACCGGCCGCAGTACCAATCGCTCCGTGAGCGCGCGCGCCCGTTCACTGAGGCAGCCCGCGCCGCTCGCCAGAACTGGGACAGCGCTGGATTCCGTACGAACACCGAGCGCGCTCGCCAGGTTCTGGCCGGCGGCGAGGCGATCCGGAATCAGGAAACGGCGGAGATTCGCGCGGTGCTGACCGCCGAGCAGCGGACGAAGTTCGATGCGCGTCAGCGGGAGATCGCCGAGCGACGCGCAAAGATGAAGTCCGAGCGTGGACTCCATCGCGGCCACAGGAAAGCGCGGCCCGCTCCGGCTGGCGCGACCAGCTAAGCAGGCCGATCCCACAGCTCGAAAGCCTCCGGCGACAAAATCGCCGGAGGCTTTTTTTGTTCCGCGTCCGTGTCTCGCGCGATCGCCGCGCAGGCTATCCCCGTCAGGCGGAGAAAACTAACTTTCGTGTGAGATTCGTTGAGAGGAATCGTCCAGATGGCAACTGAAGTCGTTCAGCTCAAACGCCGCCGCTTCGGCGAAACGATGCGCCGCGATGCGTGGTGGGTCGAGCCGCTCGTGGTGTTTCTCGTCCTGAGCGGCTTTGTCGCCTACGCGACGTGGGCTGCACTGCAGAATTCGCACTACGAGTTCGGTCCGTACCTCTCGCCGTTCTACTCGCCGCTTCTCTTCGCCGATTCGCCGCACGCCTGGATCCGCGGAGGAAGGCCCGGATGGGTTCCGGACTTTCTGCCGTTTTCTCCCGCGCTTCTGATTCTTCCCTTTCCGGCCGGGTTTCGATTCACCTGCTACTACTACAGAGGCGCGTACTACAAGGCATTCTGGTCCGATCCGCCCAGCTGCACGGTCGGCGAGCCGCGAAACGGCTATCGCGGCGAGAGCTTTCTTCCGCTCACCATCCAGAACATCCACCGGTACTTTCTCTACGCCGCCCTCATCTTCCTGGTGATCCTCTCAATCGATGCCTACAAGGCGATGTGGTTCGCCGATCCGGCCACCGGAGAGAGATCGTTCGGAATGGGTGTCGGCACGCTCGTCCTCATCATCAACGTCGTCCTTCTCGCCGGCTACACCCTCGGCTGCCACTCGCTCCGCCATCTGGTCGGTGGATATCTCGATCGCCTGTCGCGCGCCCCTGCGCGCAGGAAAGCGTACGATTGCGTGAGCTGTCTCAATCGCGGACATATGCAGTGGGCCTGGCCCAGTCTCTTCTGGGTCGCGTTCGCCGACGTTTACATCCGCCTGTGCTCGATGGGTATCTGGAACGATGTGAGGCTGTTCTAGGATGACGGAGTACCAGACTCACGAGCACGATGTGCTCGTCATCGGAGCGGGTGGGGCTGGATTGAGGGCAGCGATCGAAGCGGCTCACTCCGGAGCGTCGGTTGGGTTGATCTGCAAGTCACTGCTCGGCAAAGCCCACACCGTGATGGCCGAGGGCGGTGTCGCCGCGGCGCTGGCCAACGTCGACGACCGCGACGACTGGAAGGTCCATTTCGCCGACACGATGCGCGGCGGACAATACCTGAACAACTGGCGGATGGCGGAGCTCCACGCCAGGGAAGCGCCCGACCGCGTGCGCGAGCTCGAGGCGTGGGGCGCGGTGTTCGACCGCACTGAAGATGGCCGCATCCTTCAGCGCAACTTCGGCGGCCACAAGTACCCGCGTCTGGCGCACACCGGCGACCGCACCGGGCTGGAGATGATCCGCACTCTCCAGGACTACGCCACGTATCAGCCCATCGACGTGCACATGGAGTGCACGGTCGTGTCGCTGCTCAAGGATGCAGGACGCATCGCCGGGGCGCTTGCCTATGATCGCGAGCGCGGGCGGTTCAAGGTGTTCGCCGCGAAGGCCATCGTGCTCGCGACGGGTGGCATCGGGCGCGCGTACACCGTCACCAGCAACAGCTGGGAGTACACCGGCGACGGACACTCGCTCGCGTTCAACGCCGGCGCCGCGCTTCAGGACATGGAATTCGTGCAGTTCCATCCGACCGGAATGGTCTGGCCGCCGAGCGTGCGCGGAATTCTGGTCACCGAGGGCGTGCGCGGCGAAGGCGGAATCCTGGTCAACGAGGAAGGCCGGCGATTCATGTTCGACGACATACCCGAGAACTACCGCAGCTCCACGGCTGACAGCGAGGAGGAAGGCTGGCGCTACACCCAGGGCGACAAGAGCGCGCGCCGTCCTCCCGAGCTGCTGACGCGCGACCATGTTGCGCGCGCGATCGTTCGCGAGGTTCGCGAGGGAAGGGGAAGTCCGCACGGCGGCGTCTTTCTCGACATCTCGTGGATCAAATCGAAGCTCCCCAACGGTCCGGAGCACATCAGGAAGAAGCTTCCGAGCATGTATCACCAGTTCAAGCAGCTCGCCGACATCGACATCACCGCCGAGCCGATGGAGGTCGGCCCGACGGTCCATTACGTGATGGGGGGCGTCCGGGTCGATGGCGACACCCAGATGTCGAGCGTGCCCGGGCTCTTTGCCGCCGGCGAAGTGGCAGCCGGCCTGCACGGCGCCAACCGGCTTGGCGGCAACTCGCTCTCGGACCTGCTCGTATTCGGCCAGCGCGCCGGAAAGTACGCGGCCGAGTTTGCGGGACGACAGGCGACGCCGCGCGTCGACGCGGGTGAAGCCGAGGCGATGACGCGTACCGCGCTGAGCCCGTTCGGCCGCGATGCGGGAAGCGCTGAAAACCCGTACCAGGTTCAGCACGATCTCCAGACGATGATGCAGGAGCTCGTCGGGATCGTCCGCCGCGGAGACGAGATGCAGCGCGCCGTGGATGCGCTCGCCGTCCTCAGGCAGCGCGCGGACAGAGTCGCGGTCACGGGAAACCGGGAATACAACCCCGGCTGGCACACCGCGCTCGACCTGCCGAACCTGCTGATCGTGTCCGAGGCAATCGCGCGTTCCGCGCTCGAGCGAAAGGAAAGCCGCGGAGGACATTTCCGCGACGATTTTCCCGACAAGGACCCGGCCTACGCGAAGTTCAACATCGTAGTCCGACGCGGCGCCAATGGCGACATCCAGGTGGCGCGTGAGCCGCTCACCGAGATTCGCGCGGACCTCAAGCAGATCATCGAGGAGAACAGGTAATGGCTGCTGCAAACAGGGTCGCCCACGACATAGTCGCCAGCGGCCAGCGCGCCGCCGCGCGGAGCGGTTCATCGGCCGGCGACCAGACGCGGAGCGCGACTTTCAGGGTCTGGCGCGGGGCGGGGCCGGGCGGCGAGCTTCGCGACTACACCACGGCGGTGTCCGAAGGAATGGTGGTTCTCGATGCGATCCACCAGATCCAGTCCGAGAGCGCGAACGACATGGCCGTGCGATGGAACTGCAAGGCGGGG